>JBGPWJ010000096.1:0-9202 GCA_041492115.1 Gammaproteobacteria bacterium | reverse complement strand
GGCGGCCCCAATGACCGCGAACGCGCCGCGGGCGTGGCCGAGGACTGCGCCCTGCCCTGCCTGAATCTGTGCGGCGTAACCAATCTGCTGCAGGCGGCGGCGGTATTGGCACGGGCGCGGGCCTTCGTCGGCAACGACTCGGGGCTCGGACACCTCGCCAGCGCCGTCGGCACACCGACGCTCACCGTGTTCGGCCCGGGACGGCCGCTGCGCTATCATCCCTGGGGGCCGCAGTGCGCCTGGCTCGTCGCAGAGGATCAGAACCTGGACTCGTTGTCCGCACACAGCGTCGCTGAACGACTTCGCACACTACTCGAAGCAAGCGCGAATGCCCCGCGCAACTGACCATCACGAATCGCTGGCGCGGCGCTTTCTCGCGCCGCGTTACTGGCCGACCTGGCTGGGCCTGGGTGTGCTGCGTGTCCTCGCCCTGCTGCCATTCGCCTGGCAGGTGAGCATCGGCGCCACCCTGGGACGCTTGGCACTGCGTTTCTCTGCGCATCGCCGTCATGTGACCCGCGTCAATCTGGAGTTGTGTTTCCCGAAACTCGATGCCGCGCAGCGCCACGCATTGCTGATAAAACATTTCGAATCGCTGGGCATCGGCATGCTGGAAACGGCGCTGAGCTGGTGGAGCGCGCCAGGACGGCTGCGTCCGCTGACGCAGATCGAGGGCCTGGAGCATCTGCACACCGCGCTGGCCCACGGCAAAGGCGTGATCCTGCTCAGCGCGCACTTCACCACGCTGGAAATCGGCGGCCGTCTGCTGGCGCAGCACGCGCCCTTTCATGTCATGTACCGCGAGCACAAGAACGCGCTGTTCGAGGCGGTCATGAAACACGCTCGCGAACGCCATTACGAGAAAGCCATCGAACGCAGTGACATCCGCGGCATGCTGCGCAGTCTGAAGGACAATCAGCCGGTGTGGTACGCGCCGGACCAGAACTACGGCCGCGAACACAGCACCTTCGTGCCGTTCTTCGGCATCGCCGCTTCGACCATCACCGCGACTTCGCGGCTGGCGCGCATGAGCGGTGCGGCGGTGGTGCCGTTCTTTCAGGAACGGCTGGCAGGCGGCGCGGGTTACCGTCTGCGTCTGCAACCGGAACTGGCGAATTTTCCCAGCGACGATATTGAACAGGACACGCAGCGTGTCAATGCCATCATTGAGGAGCAGATCCGCCGCGTGCCCGAGCAATATTTATGGACGCACCGCCGCTTCAAAACTCGGCCACCGGGCGAGGCTGATGTCTATGCAAAGTAAACCGCGCCGCATGGTGTGGTGGGGACGCTTCGACCCGGAGTACTCCCGCAACCGCATCGTGCGTCAATGTCTTGCCGAGTTGGGCTGGCGCATTATCGACTTTCATCCACGGCTGTCATTCTGCGGCGATCTGGAAGCGCGTTGGAAGATCGCCGGCCGGCCTGAACTGGTGTGGGTGCCCTGCTTCCGCCAGCGCGACATCGCCGCGGCCAGTCGCTGGGCGCGCCGTCTGGGCATACCGCTGCTCGTCGACCCGCTGATCAGTGCCTATGACAAACAGATCTTTGAACGCGAAAAATATCCGCCCGCCAGTCGCGCCGCGCAGCGACTGTTGGCGTGGGAGCGCGACCTGCTGCAACGCGCCGACTTGGTCCTGGCCGACACGCCCGGTCATGCGGATTATTTTCACGATATGCTCGGGGTCAGACGCGAGCGGCTGCACGTCGTGCCCATAGGCGCGGAGGAGACACTGTTCGTTGCCAAGCCCAAGCCACCCGGCACGCCACTGGAAATATTTTTCTACGGCAGCTTCATCGCACTGCAAGGGCCGCAGACCATCATCGAGGCCGCGAAGTGCTATCAGGGCCCCGCAGTACGCTGGCATCTCGCGGGCGCGGGACCGCTGCTCGATCACTGCCGCACCTTGGCCGCGGGACATCCGGACATCGTTTTCGAGAACTGGATTCCCTACCCGGAACTGCCGGCACGCATCCACCGCGCGGATCTGATGCTCGGCATCTTCGGCGCCACCGCCAAGGCCAGTCGCGTGATACCCAACAAGGTCTACCAGGCCCTCGCCTGTGGCCGGCCGGTCGTGACACTGGCGAGCGCCGCCTACCCCGCCGAACTCCGGGAACAACGCGATTGTGGGATACTGTGGGTGCCACCGGCGGACCCCGCCGCGCTGGCCCAAGCCGTTGCGCACTGCGCGGAGCGGAAAGTGCAATTGCCCGAACTTGGCACGCAGGCACGTGTCACCTACGAACGCTACTTCTCGATGGTGAGCGTACGCAACGCACTCAGTCAGGCACTGGCCGACGTGGCCCAGAAAGACAAACAAGCACACCCATGAAGATCCTGCACGTCGACAATCTGAATCTGCTCAAGTATGGCGCCGTGTTCTACGCCTTCGACCGCAAGATCAGCAACGGTCTGATCCGCAACGGTCACTACGTCTACGACTTCAGCTATCGCGACACCGCGCGTTGCGCGACACCGCTCCAGTCCAAGCATTTCGGCGCGGCGAAAATGAACCAGCGGCTTATTGAAACCGCGGCGAACATCCGCCCGGATTTTCTGCTGCTGGGCAACGCGGAAATTGTCAGCGCCGAGACGCTGCGGCGCATCCGTCAGATGTTGCCGGCTATCCGCATCGCCTTGTGGTACGTTGATTGGATCATCCCTGAGGTCGACACCCGCTCCATCTTCGACCGACTGGAAGTCATCGATACGCTGTTCTTGACCACCGGCGGGGAATTGCCGAAACGCTACAAACGTGATAACAACACAGTCGCGTACCTGCCCAATGCGGTGGACAGCTCGATCGAGACACTGACCAACCATCTGCAACAGGACTTCGAAACCGATCTGCTGTTCTGCGGAACCGACAAGGGCGACCCGCAGCGCGCCGGTTTTCTACGCGAACTACGCGGGCGCCTAAGCGATATACGCATCACCTATCACGGCTCGCTGGGCGCGCCCGCCGTGTTCGGCGATCAGTACTTACAGGCGCTGGCGCGCAGCAAAATGGGCCTGAACCTGAGCCGCCGCAGTGACGTGTATCGTTACTCGTCGGATCGGATTGCGCAACTGACCGGCAATGGTCTGCTCACCTTCACACAGGACACTCCGGGCATGCGCGACCTGTACCGCGATGACGAAGTCGTCTACTACGCCGGCATCGATGAGCTTGCCGAAAAAGTTCGCTATTATCAGCAGCACGACACGGAGCGCCGCCGCATTGCCACCGCGGGTCACCAGCGTGCCCACAGCGCCTTCAATTCGACCCGGATTGCAAAGTACATGGTCGAAGCCAGCTTCAATCTGCCGTACACAGAACCCTACGAGTGGCTCGGCTGATTGCCGCACCCACCTGAGCAGCGACATACTCTCGCATGGAAATTCTGATTATCCGCTTCAGCGCACTCGGCGACCTGGTCACCCTGGAACCGACCTTCCGGGCACTGCGCCACTTTCACCGCGACGATCACATTACCTTTCTCACCTCGCATATCGGCAGGGAACTGTACGAGGACGCCGGTTACTTCGATCGCATCGTCGTCGAGCATGGCGCCAGCCGCGGGCAGTTGCTGCAGCGCGCGCGGGAACTGCGACGTCAACTGGGGTCTGAACGCCTTGAGATTGTCTACAATCTGCAATCGAGCAGTCTTTCACACCTGCTTACCCTTCTGCTATCCAAAAAGCGCGTGGTCAACATATCCGCGACGCCGTGGCAGAAATTGCTCTCCATCAAAATACCTTTCCGACGTTTCCCGGAATTGCTGCAGGCTGCCGGCTTCTCCGCACAGACAGTCGCGGACTACGCGCTCGCACGATCAAGCAATGTCATTGCACTCGGCGCGGATGCCCGACTCGCTGCTGAATATCAATCTACACTGGCGGCAGTAGGCGCTGCGCGGTCGGTCGTCGCGCTGGCGCCCGGCGCCAGTCCGCGCTGGGAAAGCAAGAGATGGGGCGATGAGCACTTCGCGGAACTGGCCAGTCGATTACAGGACGCCGGATTTTTAGTAATCGTGGTGGGTTCCAACACGGAAAAGGCCGTCGCAGGACTTATTCTGGAACGTGCGGGAAACAGTCTAGACTTCACAGGCCAGACAAAGATTGGTCAATTAAAAGCTCTACTCAGCACTGCCGCTGTGCTGGTCGGCAACGACAGTGGGCCATGCCATATCGCCGCCGCCGTAGGCACGTCGACTGTCACCTTGCTCGCGTCCACCGGCAGCACCCATTGCGTGAAGAACCTTCCGTATCGCGGCACGCATGTCTGCATCAGCGCCGACAGTACCGTCTGCAAGGTCTGCTATGACCCGCAGTGCATGAAAAGCCGTGAGTGTATGGCGACGATCGGTGTCGACCTCGTCCTTGCGGCGGCACTTGATCTCGCGCGGCCCCGTTCTCCGGAATAGCATACACAGGAATCAATGCCTGACAGCTATAAGCACCCTGGCCGGACGCCTACAATTTGTGGGTGGTGATCTAAAATGGGAAATCGAAATTAGCGAACACATGATCGAGCTTGTTAACCGGGATTATTTTCTTCGCAAAGCCAAGGTCGGTCATTTTATTCTGTAGTATGGCAATCTTTTCTTGCGCGCATTCCACCAGTACTATGCACCGATTGTTCTTCAAAAAGGCACTCGCACCCTCGATCATCTGCAATTCATGGCCCTCGATATCGATTTTGAAATACGCCGCCTTACCGGCATCTGCGAACAGATTATCGAATCGCTCGCTGTCGACCCGGTAGTTTCCATCGGCAGAAAGATGTCGCGTGCCACGACTGGTGTTGGCTGATCTCTCCAGGAAGGCATGGCCGGTAATATTCGAGAGCGCAAGGTTATGAACATCAATCAGATCGTAATAGTTGTTCAAATAAAGATTCGCATATAGCTGGCTCAGATTCTGTTTATCCGGCTCGAAGGCATGCACCCGGGTGTCCTCTGAAGCCTGCCGTGCCAGAAGCGCATATAGCCCAGAATGCGAGCCAACGTCAAAGAAGTAGTCCGGCTTGAATCGCCCGATGGTTTCCCGGAAGAACGGAATCTGCTCATCCTCATAGAGTTGCAAGGCGACCTTTTTATCGATGGAGTGCCTCCAGTCAAACAGGAAGCGCAGTCCATATGACTCACTCACAGAATAACCCGCATTCGTTGCTATATGAAATCGTTTCAGCAAGCTGGATGCGATGCGCCTGAAATACCTGTGCAATGGCTTCACAATAAGGTCCTTTACATTAAGAAGAGTAAAATCAGCCGTACCAGACCGACAGGATTGACATGCTATTGCCAATCTGCGACCAGACTCCGCAGACGGCCATTCATGGCGCGCACTTCATCAGCCGAGAGCACGCCCTGTAACAGAGTGGTGACACGATGATGATAAGTATGATCGGCGAGTACGCGGCGACGCGCCTGATCCGCGATTCTAGAGGCTAACTTCGGATCCTTCAGCAGGCGATTTATTTGTTCGGGCATCTCGGCCAATTCCTTGTAGGTGAGAATTTCCCGCTCAGGCTCGAAATGTTTTTCCAGTCCGGGGCGATATTCCACCACCTGCGGAATACCATAACCGGCACACTCAAAACTGCGCATGTTGGTACCGCAGCGGACCACCTTGGCGTGAATATTCAATGACACCCGATACAAGGCATAGATACGCCCCATCCTTTCATTTGACACAGCGGGGCGGAAACACCACGGGTAACGCCATGCGATCGGACGGCGCAGAAAGTAATTTCCGAATACAACAGGACGTAATCCGGATCGAAACAGATAAGCAAGGTGCACATCACGCTTGGGATCTTTATTGCCAATGAAGCAAAGGTCATTCCGCCGCTCCGCTGTCAGCGGATGATGCCAAGCCGGATGGTGCGCAAAAGTCAATTCACCACCATAGCGCTCGGCAGGAATCGCCCGCAGGAGTTCTGGCAAATAGCCCTCATCAGACAGAAACACACGCCCGAAGGGGTTCATCGTCTCCGTACTCGGGCGCGGTCCGTCAGGCAGCCACAGGATATTGCGTTCGCAATTGCGCGTATCCTGCAACGGCGGTGTGGCACCGATGAAAATTGCCGCGCTGTAGTTGCAATTCTCCACGCGACGCGCCAATGCCTCGCGCCAGCGCTGCTTGTCACGAATGTATGCCAAGCGCTCGGCGGGCACGGGGTAGGTGGGCCACCATTCAACAGCACCAGGGAATAGCTCACAGAGGGACTGGAACAGATAGCGCGCCAAGCCACCCTTCCACGGCTTGGCAACAAGGAGAATCTTCATTTGGAGCCCGCCAGTGCTTTCAGGGCACGCGCAGATAAAATCCGGCCTGATCGCCACGCTGCTGGACATTCAGCTCATCAGTGTGGCGCTGCATGGTCGCAATTTCTGTCTTGGTAAAATAGTCCCGTGGGCGCTTGCCGGCCACCGGAACAATGCCGCGCCGACGCAACTCTCCCAGAATCAGCTGACTCACCACTGCATCGTAGGCAACCTCGGCAACCACCAGACCGGCGCGTTCGGCCAGAATGCCAATGCTCTTCTTGGTGTGCAGATAAAAATGGCGTGGCGCCTGCAGCCCCCCCCCAATCATCCCCGTACTGCTCCCAGGCATAGGAATCGCAAGTGGGTAGGCGTATGAGTATGCAGCCATTCGGCCGCAGGATCTTGCGGGCCGCCAACAAAGCAGCCAACGGGTCTTCCAAATGCTCGAAGGAATGATGCAGCATGATCAAATCAAAATCGTCATGATCCGGCAGCCGAGCATAAGACTCGATATCCTGTGGCAGAATCTTCACACCACAGGCGTACTCGATGGGTTTCTCGATGTAGGGATCCATGCCCATGCTGTTCTGAAACCCGCCTTGATGCATGCGCAGGAGCAACTTCCCACTGCCGCACCCTACATCCAATATCCGCGATTGCTGGTCGGCACCGGCTTTGCGCACCCACTCCAGATAATCAACAGGCCGCGAAAAAGAGTTGGCCACGAACCCAATCAGATTGCGCCGACCCAGAGCGTGGGCAACGCGCCGACTGTTGAAAAACCTGATGAGCCTGCTCGATGCGAACCGATCGAGACGCTTGAAGGAGTAATACTCGCCGGTGTAATAGCGGCCCATATCACCGGGATATTTCTTTATCTGCAGGCATCCACAGGCGCCGCATATCACGTAGGGGAATCTTTCCCTGGTGCCCTCCTTTTCTTCGCGCAGTTCCAGCTGGCGGTTGCCCTCGGCATTTCCGCAAACCCGGCATACCGTCATGTCTGCTGATGTAGCTAAAGATTCTGGTTCATTCTGCATACTACTTCCCGGCATCCATAAAGACGATCTTAAGAGGACCTGCAGCTATCGTGATACTTCAAAATCACTGTGCGCGGATACTTTCATACAGGCGCAGGGTCTTGTCCAGCATGTCGTGCAACCCGAACAACGACTGGTTTGGCACTGCTGGCAGCTCACGCAGGAAGGTGACCACTTTAGTATGCAGCGCTTCAACATCATCGCGGGGTGCGCGCCCCTGCGGGAATAGTGCCGCGAGAATTTCCCCGACACCGCCGTGATCGTAGCCGATGGTCGGCACGCCCAGACACAGCGGCTCCAGAACCGTGCGGCCGAAGGATTCAGGTTTGGCTGACAGTGACAGAATCAGATTGGAGGCGCTGTATACATCGCGGATGTCGTCGCGCTGGCCGGTGAAGGTGATGGTGTCCTGCAGACCTTCGGCCGTGACGCGGTCACGCAGCGCGCGTGCATAGGCTTTGCGCTTCGGGTCCTCACCGCCGACTATCAGGCCGTGCACCGTCAGTCCACCGGCCTTGAGTTTCCCCATGAGGGTGATGAAGTCCTCGTGCCCCTTGAGCCGCGTCAATCGTCCCGGCAGCGTGATGACGAACTTGCCCTTGAGCTGAGGGTATTGCGCATACCACGCGGACAACCATTCCGCCGAGGGACGATAGCCGTAAGGAAACTCCTGCGGATCGACGCCGCGCGGGATTACCACGATGCGCGATACATCGGCCTGAGGATAATTAGTCAACACATAATCACGCGCGGTGTTCGAAACGGCGATGATGCGTTCGCCGCGGGTCATTACGGCGCTGTAACGGTTGACTGAGTATAGACCATGCACTGTGGTGACAAAGTGCGGGCGTGTCGCAGGGTCCATGCCGCGCCAGGCGAGCCATGCTATCCAGGCGGGCAGGCGTGAGCGGGCATGCACGATGTCGATGTGCTGATCGGTAAGCAGACGCCGCAGGCGAGGAACAAAGCGCAAGGCCAGCGGCGACTTCGCGCCGATGTCCCAGGTGATGTGTGTGCTGCCGGCGCGCTCCAGTGCTTCGACCATGCGACCGCCGGACGAGATCACCAGCGAGCGATGCCCACGCCGCACCAGTTCGTTGGCGACTTCCAGCGTGCCGCGCTCGACGCCGCCCGATTCCAATGAGGGCAGCAGTTGCAGCACGGTCAGTTTGGGGTCACTCATGGATATTCTATTTGCAGTGACAGCGTCAATTTCCGTCGGCGTTTGGACTGAAAGGATCAATAACCACCCTCATCCTGTCCTTCTCCCTGAGGGAGAAGGGACACATTTATTTGTCACTCGAGTGATTGATGTGGAAGGCGCATTGTCCAAGATTTTTGGCGCGATATGACTCTGCCCGCCTAGAAGCCGAACATGTGATCCAGGCAAAACGCCTCCGTGCCGCGCAGCAATCCGTGGTAACCGAACAAACGGCAGGTGACATCGCGCACGATGACATAGGCGCCGTCGCCGGCCCGCGCCCTCTCATGCTCTGCGAACAGTTCGTGATAACGCCACAACACTGACCCGCTGCACGGAATGCGCACCTCGCGCTTCGCTATCTCGACACCGGCGGCATCGTGCAGATGCAGGTGCGTCGATGAGTGCGCGTGCCAGGCTGTCGAACTCGGATAAATCAGATGACACAACGTGTCGAGCGGCGCAGCGCCGAGGCGCAGGAACAAACGTGTGCTCAGGCCCGGCGGTCGGCCGGCATAGGATTGCGGCTCGTCCTTGTAGGTGATGGCCATGTTGAACATGTGCGCACCGAAGCTGGTCTCGGAGATGTGCCCGCTGGACAGCTGCTGATAGCGGAACAGCGCGTGCAGCCAGCCGTCGGCCTCCTTGCCTGCCGCGAAATCGTAGATCAGTTCCATGTGACCGTAACCGCTGGGCAACGATT
>JBGPWJ010000061.1:0-11197 GCA_041492115.1 Gammaproteobacteria bacterium | reverse complement strand
CCCGGCGAGCGCTGCGCCTCGACCTCGAACCGCAACTTCGAGGGCCGCCAGGGTGCGGGTGGACGCACGCATCTCGTGAGCCCCGCGATGGCTGCTGCCGCGGCAATTGCCGGGCATTTCGTGGATGTACGGACCTTTGATTGATGATGCTTCCTCTGCGGTTACAAAGAGATCTGACCTTATGCAAGCATTTACAACATTGAATGGGCTGGTGGCGCCCTTGGATCGCGCCAATGTCGATACCGACGCCATCATTCCCAAACAGTTTCTGAAGTCGATCAAGCGCAGTGGCTTCGGGCCGAATCTGTTCGACGAGTGGCGTTATCTCGATCACGGCGAGCCGGGACAGGATTGCAGCGGTCGGCCGCTGAATCCAGATTTCGTGCTCAATCAGCTGCGCTACAAAGGCGCAGAGATTCTGCTCGCGCGCGACAACTTCGGCTGCGGTTCGTCACGCGAGCACGCGCCGTGGGCGCTGCTGGACTACGGTTTCCGCGCGCTGATCGCGCCCAGCTACGCCGACATCTTCTACAACAACTGTTTCAAGAACGGTATCCTGCCCATCGTGCTCGCAGCGCCTGTCGTCGCGCAGTTGTTTCAGGAAACCGCCGCCAGCGAAGGCTACCGCTTGAAGATCGATCTGACTGCGCAGACCGTGACTACGCCCACGGGCGCAGTGTTCGGCTTCGAGGTCGATGGCTTCCGCAGGCATTGCTTGCTCAACGGCCTTGATGATATTGGTTTGAGTTTGCAGCACAGTGCGGAGATCCGCGCCTATGAGGAGCGCCGCAGACAGCAGTCGCCGTGGTTGTACTAGCACTCAGTGCGCCTTTGCGTTAATCGCTATTAAATTCTGGAAAGGGCATATGACCATAAAAATAGCAGTACTCCCCGGTGACGGCATCGGCCCGGAGATTATCGCCGAAGCGGTAAAGGTGCTGGAGTGTCTGCGCCGCGACTTCAAGCTGAAGTTCAAGCTCACGGAGGCGCCGGTCGGTGGCGCGGGTTACGAGGCCGCCGGGCATCCGCTGCCGCCGGATACGCTCAAACTGGCTAAGCGCAGTGATGCGATCCTGCTTGGCGCCGTCGGCGGTCCGCAGTGGGAAAAGCTCGATAGGCCGCTGCGTCCCGAACAAGGTCTGCTCGGCCTGCGCAGCAAGCTGCAACTGTTCGCCAATCTGCGCCCGGCGATTCTCTATCCGCAGCTCGCCGCCGCCTCGACGCTCAAGCCCGAGGTGGTGTCCGGGTTGGACATCATGATTATCCGCGAACTGACCGGCGATATTTATTTCGGCAAGCCGCGCGGCATCAAGACCCTGGCCGGTGGCCTGCGCAAGGGCTTCAACACCATGAGCTACACCGAGGCGGAGATCGAGCGCATCGCGCGGGTCGGCTTCGAGACGGCACGCAAGCGCAATCGCCGGCTCTGCTCGGTGGAGAAGGCCAATGTGCTGGAGACCAGCGAGCTGTGGCGTGAAGTGGTGGTGCGCCTAGGCAAAGATTTTCCGGACGTGGAACTTTCGCACATGTACGTGGATAATGCCGCCATGCAGTTGGTGCGCGCGCCCAAGCAGTTCGACGTGATTGTCACCGGCAACCTGTTCGGCGACATCCTCTCCGACGAGGCGGCCATGCTCACCGGTTCCATCGGCATGCTGCCCTCGGCATCATTGGACGCCAAGGGCAAGGGTATGTACGAGCCGATCCACGGCTCGGCGCCGGACATCGCCGGCAAAGGCATCGCCAATCCGTTGGCAACGATTTTGTCGGTGGCGATGCTGCTGCGCTACACATTGAATGAAACGGCGCATGCCGAACATATCGAGGCGGCGGTCGGGCGAGTGTTGGATCAGGGCTTGCGTACCGCGGACATCTGGTCGGAAGGTGCGCGCAAGGTCGGCACTGCGGAGATGGGCGATGCCGTTGTCGCTGCGCTACGTGGTAGATGAATGATTGCCGCAGAGGCGGCTGAGTATTGATTACCCAATTTAACCGATGTGATCTAGAGGTCATATGAGCAAGCAATACGATGTGGCAGTGGTCGGTGCAACCGGCGCGGTGGGCGAGGCGATGCTGGAGATTCTGGCGGAGCGTGATTTTCCGGTGCGCAATCTCTATGCGCTGGCGAGCAGCCGCTCGGCCGGCAGCAAGCTCAAGTTCAAGAACCAGATGATCACGGTCCAGGATCTGGCCACGTTCGATTTCAGCAAGGCGCAGATCGGCCTGTTCTCGGCTGGCGGCTCGGTGTCGGCGGAATACGCGCCCAAGGCGGCGGCGGCCGGCTGCATCGTCATCGACAACACCGCCCACTTCCGTTATGACGATGACATCCCGCTGGTGGTGCCGGAGGTCAACCCGCAGGCCATCGCGCAATACAAAACTCGCGGCATCATCGCCAACCCGAATTGCTCGACCATCCAGATGCTGGTGGCGCTGAAACCGATTTACGACGCGGTCGGCATCGAACGCATCAACGTCTGCACCTATCAAGCGGTGTCCGGCACCGGCAAGGAGGCCATCGAGGAACTCGCCACCCAGACCGCCGCGCTGTTGAACGGGCAGTCCGTCAAGCCCGAGGTCTATCCCAAGCAGATCGCCTTCAATGTCCTGCCGCAGATCGACGTGTTCATGGACAACGGTTATACCAAGGAAGAAATGAAGATGGTCTGGGAGACCAACAAGATCATGGGCGACGCCAACATCAAGGTGAACCCGACCACGGCGCGCGTGCCGGTGTTCTTCGGCCACTCCGAGGCGGTGCACATCGAGACCGGCAAGAAGATCACCGCCGCCGAGGCGCGCAAGCTGTTGGCCAAGGCACCGGGCGTGAAGGTCATCGACGAGCATAAACCGGGCGGTTACCCCACTGCCGTCACCGAAGCCGCCAACCACGACGCGGTCTACGTCGGCCGCATCCGCGAGGATATTTCCCACCCGCGCGGTCTCGACCTGTGGGTGGTATCCGATAACGTGCGCAAGGGCGCAGCCTTGAATAGCGTTCAGATCGCTGAAATCTTGGTAAAGGAGTATATATAAGTTATAGTTACGTCGGCTCTCCCGAGCCCGCGTGGCTGCACGGCTCCACGCTTGCACTCCATGTAACGATAAGAGAAGGGAGTAAACATGGTGCGGATACTGTCCTGGCTGGTGGCGCTTCTGGCGCTGAACTGCTCAATGGGTGCGTTCGCCCTCGGCCTGGGCGACATCGATTTGCATTCCGCTCTCAACCAACCGATCAATGCCGACATCGAGCTGTTGTCGGTGCGCCCCGATGACGCCGACAGCATCAAAGTGATACTCGGCAGCGTCGAGGACTTCGCGCATGCCGGGCTGGAACGCCCCTATCTGCTGAATCAAGTGCGCTTCCTGGTGGTGGCCAAGGGCAAGGGTCATTACCGGATTCATGTGTCTTCCGAGCAGGCGATACGCGAACCCTTCCTCGATTTCCTGATTCAGGTCACTTGGCGCGGTGGCCAGTTGCTGCGCGAGTACACCGTACTGCTCGATCCGCCGGTGCTGATGCCGGCGCCAGTCCAAGTCATCACCGCGCCCGTCACCAAGGCCGCGGCACCCGAGCCCTCTGCCGCCGTGACCGCGCCCGCCGCGCCGGCGACCACACCCGGCAGCACACCACTCGTCGCCGTCCCGCAGCAAGCACCCACACCGCCCACGCCACCCAAATCCGAGGTACAGCCGTCGCCGGCTACCGCGGCGCCACAGCATGAACCCAGTGCCGCCGCGTCACACAATGGCAATGAATACGGCCCAGTCCGCCGCAACGAAACCCTATGGGGAATCGCCAATAGCGCGCGCCCCAATCGCTCGGTCAGCGTTGACCAGATGATGCAGGCGATCCTGCAGGCCAATCCCGACGCCTTCATCAACAACAACATCAACAACCTCAAGGCCGGCCAGATCCTGCGTATTCCCGCCACCAGCGAGGTGGATGCGATCAACGCAGCCAATGCACGCGCCGCCACACTGAAACAGAACGAGGACTGGCGCAATAAACGCACGACCCCCGCAGCGCCGCCTCCGGTACCGGCGCCGGTACCGGCTCAAGCACCCGCGCCTGCGCCGGCAGTCAAGACCGCTCCAAAGGCAGCACCTGAAGCAGCACAAAAACCGCCTGCCGCTCAGCCGCCGCCGGCTGCCGCACAGACACCGCCACAAGCCGAAGCCCAATTGAAGGTCATGGCCCCGCCGCGCGCAGACGCCACCAAGTCCACCGGATCAGCTGGCACGGGCGCTGCCACTGCCACGGCACCGTCCGCCGCAGGTGCCGACATTCATAAAGAACTGGCGCTGGCTACCGAGGCTGTTGAA
Source organism: Gammaproteobacteria bacterium (assembly GCA_041492115.1). GTDB lineage: Bacteria > Pseudomonadota > Gammaproteobacteria > JBBQDK01 > JBBQDK01 > JBBQDK01. Next base: position 6,871 of record JBGPWJ010000061.1, on the reverse strand, counting down.
ACCCAGCGTCAGGAAACCGAGGATTTGCGCACGCGCTTGACCGATCTGGAAAAGCAGATCTCGACCATGCAGAAGATGATGACGATCAAGGACGAGCAACTCGCCACTCTGCAGGCAAAGAGTACCGCCGGTACGGGTGCTTCGCCGCAGGCCGCCGGCGCGCTCAGCAATCCCGCCACGCTGGTCATGATCGGTATCGTCGCTGTGGTGCTGGCCGCTTTACTGTGGGTCGCTCTGCGCAGGCGTCAGCTCGGTGTCCCGGACATGCAGCGTGAAATCCGTGTCGAACCCCGGCACAGCCCGGCACCCGCGCCTGCCCCCGCATCCACCGCGCGGGTCGTGACGGCCGCCGTCGCCGCCGGTGCGGTTAGCGCGGCCGCTGTGCGCGCCGCCAACAAAAATGCCGAGCCGATCAGTGTCACACCGCAGCAGGTGGTCAAACCCGTCGCCGAACCGCATCCCGAATCCGATCCGCTCTCGGAGGCCGACATCTATCTCGCCTACGGTCGGTATCAGCAGGCCGAGGATCTGATCAAGGAGGCCATGCACCGTGATCGCAATCCGGAGCTGCGCCTGAAGTTGTTGGAGATCTATTACGCCGCCAAAAACGCCACCGGCTTTGAAGACACCGCGCGCGACCTGCGCCATGATGTCGGTGCCGGTCATGAATTGTGGCAGCGGGCCCTGCTGATGGGACGGGAGATCTGTCCGTACAGTCTGCTGTTTGGCGAAGATCAGGATGATGCGCCGGTAGCAGCGGATGCCGGCCATGCCACCACCACCGTCACTCCACCCGACGGCTATGATTTCGACCTCGGTGGCAGCGAAGACACCCTGGAGGCACCGGCGGAGTTCGCGCAGGAACCATTGAATCTCGATATCGGACAAGGCAGCGAGCTTGCGAACGATACCTTGGATGAGATCGGCACCAAGCTTGATCTGGCGCGTGCCTATATCGACATGGGCGATCCGGAAGGTGCGCGCAGCATTCTCGGCGAAGTGCTGCAGGAAGGCAGCGCGGTGCAGAAGGATGAGGCGAAGGACCTGCTGCAAAAACTCACACACTAGTAGTTAATCTCTAATTAACTCGTCACTGAAAAAGAAAGTCCCCGAACCCTTCGCGCTTCGCGCTCTTCCCTGCGGGAGAGGGCCAGGGTGAGGGGGGATTGAATCCAGTGCCTTACTTCCTCACCATCGTGCATCCCGTCATTCGCATCGCCGCCTTCCTGGTAGCCGCCGCCTTCCTGGCGCGCGGTGAACTGTCCGTCATGCTGGTCGTTGCCGCCGGTCTTGTGCTCGCACTGATCCGCTTACCGGCGGCAAGCTGGCGCACACCGCTCGCGTTATTCCGACGACTGCGCTGGCTGTTGATCTCACTGCTGGTTGTGTACGGTTGGTTCACGCCCGGCGTCGCGCTGTGGCCGGCGTTGGGCGTGGCGGCACCCACTCAAGAAGGACTGAGCGAAGGCCTGCTGCGCGGCGGCGCGCTGCTGCTGATCGCCCTGGCGGCGCAGTTGCTGATGCTTGCCACGCCCCGTCCGCAACTGCTGGCAGCGCTCTACTGGCTGGCGCGGCCCTTGCGGAGCATCGGGGTGTCGCGGGAACGCCTGGCGATACGCCTGGCGCTGACGCTGGAGGCCGTGCCGCAGCTGTCGGCTGTGATGACGCCGGCGCTGTACCAGGATCTGGAAGGCAATGCCGCGACACGTTTCGGACAGATCGCCGCACGCGCCTTTCAGGGTGCGCTGGATCAGGCTGCACGGCAGGCCGGCAGCGACGTTGATATCGTCACCGCGCAGCGCCCGCCGCTGTATCAGTGGTTGTACCCGCTGTCGCTGGGTTTGCTGCTGGCTTGGGTGCATTGAGTTGATTTGCGGTCTTACCAAGCGACGCTATTCTCTCGCAAGGTGGTATAAGCAAAACTTCTTTGCTGACATCACTCACTGAATCATCCATCGCCACCTAATCATGCGTATCGCTCTCGGTATCGAATACGACGGTTCCTGTTTCAATGGCTGGCAGGCGCAGCAGCCCGGTGTGCGCACCGTTCAGGGCGCTGTTGAGCAGGCGCTGTCAGCTGTAGCGGCGCATCCAGTCAGCGTGGTTTGCGCCGGGCGCACCGATGCCGGTGTGCATGCGACCGGCCAAGTGGTGCATTTCGACAGCGATGCTTCGCGCAGCGCGCGCGCCTGGACGCTGGGGACCAATACCCTGTTGCCGCCTGATGTGAGCGTGCGCTGGGCGCAACCGGTGGCGGAGACGTTTCATGCGCGCTTCAGCGCGACCGCCCGACAGTACCGCTACATAATCCTGAATCAGCCGACCCGTTCCGCGCTGCAGCGCAACCGCGTCAGCTGGCAGATGCGGCCGCTGGATGTCGTGCGCATGAACGCGGCAGCGGCGCACCTGATCGGGGAACACGACTTCACCGCCTATCGCGCCCAGCAATGCCAGAGCAAGAGCCCGGTGCGCGTGATGCGGCAGTTGACGGTGACACGACACGGCGCGTACCTGACCATCGACGTGCTGGCGAATGCCTTCCTGCATCACATGGTGCGCAATATCGCCGGCGTGCTGATGACGATCGGCCAGGGCGAGCGCGAACCGGACTGGGCGCGCGAAGTCCTGGAAGGCCGCGACCGCAAACTCGGTGGCGTGACCGCGCCGCCGCAGGGGCTGTATCTGGTTGCGGTGGAATACCCCGCAGAGTTCGCTGTGCCGGGGGCGTCTGAATCTGTGGGCTTCATGGGGCAGCCGGAGATCGGGTAGGAGCGCTGCCGCCCTATAAGCTGAATACGGTGCAAGGTCCGCAGAGTGCCCATCGGCAGAGCACCGCTGTGCTGCCATCCACGACGCCTTTCTGCTACTCTTACCAACCCTTTCGCGGCCCGAAAAACCTCCGGCAAACTGTCTTAATCATGCGCACCCGGGTTAAAATTTGCGGTATCACGCGTGTCGAGGATGCGCTGGCGGCGGCCGGGGCGGGTGCCGACGCCATCGGCTTGGTGTTTTATGCGCGCAGCCCGCGGGCGGTCGCTATCGAGCAGGCACGCGCCATTGTCGCGGCGCTCCCGCCGTTCGTCAGCGTGGTCGGCCTGTTCGTGGATGCGCGGCCCGAGGCGGTGCGTGCGGTGCTCGACGCGCTACCCATCGACCTGCTGCAATTTCATGGCGATGAATGCAGCGCCGATTGCAGCGGTTTCGGTCGGCCTTACCTCAAGGCGATCAGCATGCGCGCGGACCTGGACGTCAATGCTTATGCACGCGCCTATCCGGATGCCGCGGGTTTTCTGCTCGATGCGCACCAGGACGGCGTGCCGGGCGGCACCGGTCAACGCTTCGACTGGGCGCAGGTGCCGCGCGATTTCGAGCGGCCGCTGATCCTCGCTGGCGGCCTGGAGCCGGGCAATGTCGCCGCAGCGATCCGGCGGGTGCGCCCTTACGGCGTGGATGTGAGTAGCGGTGTGGAGCTTTCCAAAGGCATCAAGGATGCCGCGAAGATCAGTGCATTCCTAACAGAGGTACAGCGTGTCGACACCACTGAATAAATTGCCGCCAACGGCGCTGCCGGATGCGGACGGTCACTTCGGTCCCTACGGCGGCCGCTTCGTTGCCGAGACATTGATGGCGCCGCTCGAAGAGCTGCGCCTCGCCTACGAACGGCTGCGCAACGATCCGCAGTTTCTCACTGAGCTCGATGCCGACCTGACCCATTACGTCGGCCGACCCTCGCCGCTGTATTTCGCCAAACGCTGGAGCGAGCAGCTCGGTGGCGCGCGCATTTATCTCAAGCGCGAAGACTTGAATCATACCGGCGCGCACAAGATCAACAACACCATCGGCCAGGGTCTGCTCGCCAAGTACATGGGCAAGCGCCGCGTCATCGCCGAGACCGGTGCCGGCCAACACGGCGTGGCCACGGCCACGGTGGCGGCGCGCTTCGGCATGGACTGCGTGGTCTACATGGGCGCCGAGGACATCCAGCGCCAAGCCATCAATGTCTATCGCATGCGCCTGCTCGGCGCCGAGGTGATTCCGGTCACCTCCGGTTCGCGCACGCTCAAAGATGCACTCAACGAAGCGATGCGCGACTGGGTCACCAATGTCGACGATACTTTTTACATCATCGGCACGGTCGCCGGCCCGCATCCTTATCCCGCCATGGTGCGCGACTTCCAGGCCATCATCGGCCGCGAGGCGCGCGCGCAGATTCAGGAGCAGGAAGGCCGGCTGCCCGATGCGCTGATCGCTTGCGTCGGCGGCGGCTCGAACGCCATCGGCCTGTTCCATCCGTTCCTCGATGACAAAGCGGTCGCGATGGTCGGCGTGGAAGCCGCCGGCGATGGCATCGCCACCGGTCGCCATGCGGCGACCTTGTGCGCCGGCAAGCCCGGCGTGCTGCACGGCAATCGCACCTATCTGCTCGAAGACGCCGACGGCCAGATCATCGAGACGCACTCGATCTCGGCGGGTCTGGATTATCCCGGCGTCGGTCCCGAACACGCCTGGCTCAAGGACAGCGGCCGCGCCCACTACGTCGCCATCAGCGACGACGAGGCACTGGCCGGCTTCCATGCCTTGACGCGCATCGAAGGCATCATCCCGGCGTTGGAATCGAGTCATGCACTGGCCTATGCGATGAAGCTCGCGCCGACCATGAAGAAAGACCAGATCATCATCGTCAATCTGTCCGGACGCGGCGACAAGGACATTCACACCGTGGCGGCACGCGAAGGCATCAAGGTATGAGTCGCATCAAAGGCCGTTTCGAGGCGCTGCGCAGCACCGGCCGCAAGGCGCTGATCCCCTATATCACCGCCGGCGATCCGGAACCGCACGTCACCGTACCGCTGTTGCATGCACTGGTTGATGCCGGCGCCGACATCCTCGAACTCGGCGTGCCGTTCTCCGATCCCATGGCCGACGGCCCGGTGATCCAGGCCGCCCACGAACGCGCCCTCAAGCACCACGTGAATCTGAAACAGGTGCTCGACATGGTGCGCAGTTTCCGCACCAAGGACGACGCGACGCCGGTGGTCCTGATGGGCTATCTCAATCCCTTCGAGATCATGGGTTACGAAGTCTTCGCCAAGGCCGCACAGGCCGCCGGTGTGGACGGCGTGCTCACCGTCGATCTGCCGCCCGAGGAAGCCGCCGACTTCAGTGTGGCGCTGCGCGCGGTCGACATCGCCCCGATCTTTCTGCTGGCGCCCAACAGCACTGCCACGCGCATCGCGCGCATCGCGGCAGCGGCCAGCGGCTTCGTATATTATGTCTCCCTGAAAGGCGTCACCGGCGCCGCCAGCCTGGACGTGGACGCCGTGGCACGCAAGCTCGACGAGATCCGCGCCTTCACGTCGCTGCCATTGGGCGTGGGCTTCGGCATCAAAGACGCCGACAGTGCCGCGCGCGTTGCCGGTGTCGCTGATGCCGTGGTCGTCGGCAGCGCGATAGTGCGTAAGCTCGGCGAACTGGCGGGGCAGCCTGAACGGCTGCTCGCCGAGATACCTGCTGTGGTGGCACAGATGCGCAAGGCCATGGATTCAGGAAAGCACTGAGTACGTCACACTCACTAACAGAGCACGCGCAGACATCTACTATGACTTGGTTCGAAAAACTTCTGCCCACCCGCATCCGCACCGACGCCGCCACCAGCAAGCGCACGGTGCCGGAAGGCTTGTGGAACAAATGCGACGCCTGCAATGCGGTGTTGTACCGCGCCGAACTGGAGCGCAATCTGGACGTCTGCCCGAAGTGCGCGCACCACATGCGCATCGGTGCTCGTCAGCGCTTGGACAGTTTCCTCGATCCCGAACCGCGTCATGAAATCGGTGCCACGCTGGAACCGGTCGATACGCTGAAGTTCAAGGACAGCCGCAAATACCGCGAGCGGCTGATTCAGTCGCAGAAGAAAACCGGCGAGAAAGATGCGCTGATTGTCATGCAGGGTCAGGTCAAGGGCGTGGGTCTGGTGGCCGCGGCCTTCGAGTTCGGTTTCATGGGCGGCTCCATGGGCTCGGTGGTCGGCGAGCGTTTCGTACGCGCGGTCGATACCTGTCTCGATCAGGAAATCCCGCTGGTGTGCTTCTCCGCGAGCGGTGGTGCGCGTATGCAGGAAGCGCTGCTGTCACTCATGCAGATGGCCAAGACCAGCGCCGCGCTGGCGCGTCTGTCCAAGCGCGGCATTCCGTATATCTCGGTGCTCACCGATCCGACCATGGGCGGCGTCTCGGCGAGTCTGGCTATGCTCGGCGACATCCACATCGCCGAACCCAAGGCGCTGATCGGCTTCGCCGGTCCGCGTGTCATCGAACAGACCGTGCGCGAAACCCTGCCCGAAGGTTTCCAGCGCAGCGAATTCCTGCTCGAACACGGCGCCATCGACATGATCGTGGACCGCCGCGACATGCGCGACAAGATCGCCAATCTGCTGGCAACGCTGACACAGCAGCCGACACCGTGAGAAGGGTATTGAGTGCTGAGTGTTCAGCACTCAGCACTTTTTAATGCGCTTCGATTCCCTCACAGACTGGCTCGCTTGGCAGGAGACCCTGCACCCCAATGCCATCGACATGGGCCTGGAGCGTGTGGCATCCGTGGCGAGCGACATGGGCTTGGGCCGGCCCGCGACCACGGTGATCACAGTCGCCGGCACCAACGGCAAGGGTTCGTGCGTGGCGTTGCTGGAGAGCATACTCGGTGCGGCGGGCTATCGGGTCGGCGTCTACGCCTCGCCGCATCTATTGCGTTACAACGAACGCGTGCGCGTGTGCGGGCAGGAAGCGGGAGATGCAGCTTTATGCGCGGCGTTTGAACGTATCGATCAGGCGCGCGGCGCCACCTCGCTCACCTATTTCGAATTCGGCACGCT
>JBGPWJ010000182.1:0-5546 GCA_041492115.1 Gammaproteobacteria bacterium | reverse complement strand
GACACCGCCGCACCGGGCAAGTATCGGCTCAGCGTTACCGGGAGACTGTGAAGACGCAGGGCGCGCTGGGCCCATCCCACAGGCGTAATCGGGATTGATCCACGTCAAACTCACGCCATACCGTGCAGCGCAGAATCTTCCCGGACAGCCATCCTATAAAAACTCCGGGAGGAATCCATGACCGCCACCAAGATCCTGCTCGACGAATCGCAGATCCCGACGCACTGGTACAACGTCATCGCCGACATGCCGAATCCACCCGCGCCACCGCTCGGCCCGGATGGCCAGCCGGTACCGCCGCAGGCCTTGGGCGCGATCTTTCCCGAGGCGCTGATCGCGCAGGAGATGAGCGGCGAACGTTGGATCGCCATTCCCGAACCGGTGCGCGAGATCTATCGCCTGTGGCGATCCAGCCCTCTGTTTCGCGCCCATCGTCTGGAGCAGGCGCTCGGCACACCCGCGCGCATCTATTATAAGTACGAAGGCGTGAGCCCGGCCGGCTCGCACAAACCCAACACCGCCGTGCCGCAGGCCTGGTACAACCAACAGGCCGGTATCAAACGCCTGACGACTGAAACCGGCGCCGGCCAATGGGGTTCAGCGCTGGCCTTCGCAGGACAGATGTTCGGCATTGAGGTGCGCGTCTATATGGTGAAGGTGAGTTATGAACAGAAACCCTATCGCCGCTCCATGATGCAGACCTGGGGCGCCGAAGTGTTCGCCAGCCCGACCAATCTCACCGAATGCGGTCGCGCCATTCTCGCCAAGGACCCGGACAGCCAGGGCTCACTCGGCATCGCGATCTCCGAAGCCGTCGAAGAAGCCGCCGGTCGCAAGGACACCAACTACAGTCTGGGCTCGGTGCTAAATCACGTACTGTTGCACCAGACCATCATCGGTCAGGAAGCCAAGAAACAATTGGCGATGGTCGGCGAATACCCGGATGTGGTGCTGGCCGCCTGCGGCGGCGGCTCCAACTTCGGCGGCATCGCCTTCCCGTTCTTCGCCGACAAAGCCGCCGGAAAAAACGTGCGACTGGTGGCGGTCGAACCCAGTTCCTGCCCGACACTCACCAAAGGCAGATACGCTTACGACTTCGGCGACGCCGTCGGCCTGACGCTGCTCATGAAGATGTACACGCTGGGTCACGACTTCATGCCGCCCGGCATCCACGCCGGCGGACTGCGTTATCACGGCGATTCACCGCTGGTGTCGCAGCTCTATCACGAAGGCCTGATCGAAGCCGTCGCCGTGCGGCAGATACCGACCTTCGAAGCCGGCGTGCTGTTCGCGCGCGCCGAAGGCATCGTCCCAGCCCCCGAGTCCTGCCACCCGATCCGCGCCGCCATCGATGAAGCATTGATATGCAAACAGACCGGCGCAGCCAAAACCATCCTGTTCAACCTGTCCGGCCACGGACATTTTGATATGGCCTCGTATGACAAATACTTCAAAGGCGAACTGGAGGACTACGACTATCCGGAGCAGGCGGTGAAAGAAGCGATGCTGCGGTTGCCGAAGGTGGGATAAAATTAGGTAGGGTGCGTTAGCCGCGCAGCGGCGTAACGCACCGGTGGCGGGCTAAAGTCTCTCCGGCAAACCCTGCGGACAGGACTCGATAACACCTGCGCTGCCCCCGCACGAACCCATTGCGCACGACCCGCATGAGCCTCTACCGGCCGTAGCCGCTAGCATCGAGGTTACTTTATACTCTCGGCATGCACCTTTATTCCCTCGACGATATCAAACGCGCCGTCCCTTCACCGTATTTTGAACGCGGCATGGAGTATCAAAGAAGTCAACGCGTCCGCGCTGTGCACGTCGATCATCAGGGGCGCATGATCAACGGCATGGTGCAGGGCGGGAAGACGCAGCCTTATAACGTGGTCGCGTATATCAAGTCACGCCCGCACGGCGCACCTCTTATCCACGGCATGTGCAGCTGTCCCGTGAGCAGCAACTGTAAACACGTGGCGGCGTTGTTGATCCAGTTTCTTGTCGATCGCAAACCAACGGCGTTGGGATCTTTCAAACCCGGTATGCCGGACGGTGTGAATGACGCGCCACTTAAGGAATGGCTGGCCGGACTGGAACAGGCGCTGCTGCCCGCGCTCGCATCGGAACCGATGCCGACAACGCCGGAACGTTTGCTCTATATCCTGACACTCGACCGGCGCCTTGCTGTGCCCACACTGCGCTTGGAATTGCTGACCGCGCGGCGCCTGAAGTCGGGTGGTTACGGCAAGACACAAGCCTTTCGCGGCTCGGCCATGACGCGTTACCTGACCGATGCGGACCGCAGGATCGTGCACTGGCTGTCAGCACCGGACCTCCATTCCATCAGTGGGCCGACCTTGCACGGCGCGGAAGGCGCTCGCCTGCTGCAGGATATCCTCGCCACCGGCGCTGGTCATTGGCAGGACAAGGACAGCCCGCCGCTGACACTGGGCGAGCCCCGTCACGCGCAATTGGACTGGGCACTGGACAGCGATGGCACGCAACGCCTGCAAGGCATCGGCGAGGGCATCGACGCACTGCTGCCCCTGGCACCGCCCTGGTATCTCGATCTCACCCAGCATCAATGCGGCCCCGCTCAGACCGGGCTGCCGGATGGCGTGGCCGCCGTCTTGCTGTCTTCACCCGCGCTGGCACCGCAACAGGCGGCAGCGGCGCGCGCGATCATGGCAAAACGCGCCACGGCTCACGCGTTGCCTTTGCCGCGCACCTTTGGTCAGACGCACAACAAACGTATCAAGCCCGTACCCTGTCTGCGACTGTTTGCGCAGACTCTCCCGGTGCATTGGAAATTCCGCAGGGACTTGGGCGCAGCCGCTGCGGATGCGGCACTGGTGCGACTGACATTTGATTATGACGGCGAAGTGATACGGCTGACGGACCAGCGCGATGCCATCACCCGCATCGACGGCGAGCAGTTGGTGCGCATCCCGCGGGATGCGCGGGTGGAAGGTCAGGCGCTGAAGATGCTCGCGACCTGGCGATTTACACCATTTGCCGACAGCGAAGTGTTCGATGTTCCGCAGGATCTGATTGGGGATTTCACCGTCAGCGAAGACACAGACCGCGACACGGCGCTGCTGGCATTCAGCCTGAAGGCTGTGCCGCTGCTGCGGCAGCAGGGCTGGCACATCGAGATCGATGCGGATTATCCGTTTCGCGTTTTGGATGAGTCTCAGGAGTGGTACGCCGCCGTCGACGAGGAAGCGGGCCACGACTGGTTCGGGCTCGAACTCGGCGTGCTGGTGGGCGGGCAACGCGTCAGTCTGCTGCCCATCCTGCTGAACCTGATCCGCCGGTTCCCGCAGCAGATGGATCTGTCCCAGCTTAAGAACGCACCACCCGGACAAGTTGTGTTCGCACGTATCGACAACGGTGCCCTGCTGCCCATGCCGGTGGAGCGGCTCATTCCGATTCTGGAAACGCTGACGGAATTGTATGACACGGCCGTCGGATCCGATGACCGTCTGCGCCTGCCCAGCGTGCAGGCGGCGCAGCTCAGCGCACTGGAATCTTCGTTGGGGCAACAGCTGGCGTGGGCAGGCGGCGAGCGTCTGCGTGATCTGGGTCAAAAGCTGGGCGATTTTAAGGGTGTGCGCGACGTGGCGCCGCCCGCCGGTTTGCAGACATCGTTGCGCGTGTATCAGCAGCAAGGACTCAACTGGTTGCAATTCCTGCGCGAGTACCAGTTAGGCGGTTTGCTCGCCGACGACATGGGACTCGGCAAAACCGTCCAGACCCTCGCGCACCTGCTGCTGGAAAAAGAAAGCGGCCGCATGGACCGGCCCAGCTTGGTCATCGCACCCACCAGTCTGATGGTGAACTGGCGCATGGAGGCACAGCGCTTCGCCCCCGCATTACGTGTACTGGTGCTGCAGGGCACGGAGCGCAAACAGCGTTTCGAAGACATGGCCGGACACGATGTGGTGCTCACCACCTATCCGCTGCTGCCGCGCGATCAAGAAATCCTGCTGGCACAGGAGTATCACCTACTGATCCTCGACGAAGCACAGGTGATAAAAAATCCCAAGGCCAAGGCCAGCCAGATCGTGCGCGAATTGCGCGCGCGGCATCGCCTGTGTCTCACCGGCACGCCCATGGAGAATCACCTGGGCGAACTCTGGTCGCTGCTGCACTTTCTCATGCCGGGTCTGCTCGGCGATGAACAGCGTTTCCGCCGCCTGTTCCGCACCCCCATCGAAAAGCACGGCGATGAAGATCGCCGCGCCAGTCTGACGCGGCGCATTGCACCTTTCATGCTGCGCCGCAGCAAACAGGAAGTCGCCAAGGAGTTGCCGCCCAAGACCGAGATCGTGCGCAGCGTAGAGCTCGGCAGCGCGCAGCGCGATTTGTATGAAAGTCTGCGCCTGGCCATGCACAGCAAGATCCAGGAGGAGATCAGCAAGAAAGGCATGGCGCGCAGTCATATCATCATCCTCGACGCACTGCTCAAACTGCGTCAGGTGTGTTGCGATCCACGCTTGGTGAAACTCGATTCCGCACGCCGGGTAAAGAGTTCCGCGAAACTGGAATTGCTCATGGATATGCTGCCCGAACTGGTGGAGGAAGGGCGCCGTATTCTGCTGTTCTCACAGTTCACCAGCATGCTGGCGCTGATCGAAGCAGAACTCGACAAACTCAAACTGCCCTACGTGAAACTCACCGGCGACACCAAGGACCGCGCCACTCCGGTGCAGCGTTTCCAGGCGGGTGAGGTGCCGCTGTTTCTGATCAGTCTCAAGGCCGGCGGCACCGGACTGAACCTGACGGCGGCCGATACCGTCATCCACTACGACCCGTGGTGGAACCCGGCGGTGGAAACTCAGGCCACTGACCGTGCCCACCGTCTCGGCCAAGACAAGCCGGTGTTTGTGTACAAGCTGCTCACCGCGGGAACGGTTGAGGAAAAGATTCTGGCCATGCAGGCACGCAAAAAGGCGCTGGCGGACAGTCTGTTCAGCACCACCGCGAAGAGCGGTCCGGCACTGACTCTGGATGATCTCAATGCCTTGTTTGAGCCACTGGCGTAGCCGCTGACGGACTGGAAAAGCTACAGAAAAACACCTGAAACACACGGCAATGCGACTCAACAAATACATCAGCGAGACCGGCCTGTGCTCGCGGCGCGAGGCGGATGCCTGGATTTCCCAGGGCCGGGTCACGATCAATGGCGCGCGCGCGGAACTCGGCAGCCAGGTCAATGACGGCGACGAGGTACGGGTCGATAAACGCGTGGTCGGCGTGAAGAAAAAGAAACAGGTCTATCTCTGCCTGAACAAGCCGGTGGGCGTGACCTGCACCACCGAGCGGCACATCAAGGGCAATATCATCGATTTCGTCGGCCACAGCGAGCGCATCTTTCCGATCGGCCGGCTCGACAAGGACTCGGATGGCCTGATCCTGCTCACCAGCAACGGCGACATCGTCAACGAGATCCTGCGTTCCGAAAACAATCACGAAAAGGAATACGTGGTCAGCGTCGACAAGCCCGTCACCGAGGTATTTCTCAGCGGTATGGCGAAGGGCGTGCG
>JBGPWJ010000007.1:0-25133 GCA_041492115.1 Gammaproteobacteria bacterium | reverse complement strand
CGGCCAGTTCGGCTTTGGACAGGTGTTTGCCAAGCAGCTCTTCGACTTCCTGAATAAGATCGGTGGCGTGTTCCATGGGCGCCTGTGAACGCGCCAGTTCCAGCATGTTGATCAGGCGGTCCTGTACCATGTGCACGACATCGAACAGACGGTTGCTGGGCTTGAGTCGCCCATCGACCACAGCGGCCAGTGCCGATTCCACCACGTGACTGAGGTTGCCCATGGCCGTCAGGCCGGACAGACGCGCGCCGCCTTTGAGGGTGTGCAATTCGCGTTGCAGCGCTTCGACCAGCTTGAAGTTGCTCTGGTCGCCGAGCCATTGCTGCAACAGCTCATCGCTGTGCGCCAGCACCTCTTCGCCTTCCTCGATGAAGACTTCGAGCAATTCGGGATCAACATCGTCGATGGGCGCGACAACTGCGGATACGCGTGGTTCGGCAGACGGTTTCGTCTCGACCACCGGCATTGCCACTGCGGGTTCCAGCGCCGACTGTTCCACCATCGGTGTTGTGTCGATCTCGGCCGCAGCGGATGGGGGCGAGTTTTCTATGCAGGATTCATTGCCCTGCTCGGCGAGTATCAACGGCAGTTCGTACAGTGCGCCGATCCGCTGACGCAGCAAGGACGTATTGACACGCGGCGCGCCCGGGATGTTCAGTACCGCCAGCAAGGCACTGACGGCAGTGGCGCAATCGTTGAGTACTTCCAGGCCTTCGGCCGGCACCAACGCCCGGTTGGTGCGCAAGGTCTTGCAGTATTTTTCCAGGTCTCCGGCCAGATCGGCGATGGCGTCGGAGCCTGCCATGTGGGCGCTGCCATGCAGCGTGTGCAGGGCGCGCACCAGTTTTTCGTTCGGGTGGCAGCCTTCGCGCTGGGTACGGCAGGCGTCGATGAAGGCCTGGATGTCTTCAAGATGACCAACGGATTCCTTGCTGAAAATTTCCAGCAGCACCGGATCCATGACCGAGTCTTCGACAATTTCCGGCGCCTGCGTCTCTGCCACCACTTCGGCGAGGATGATCGGCTCGGCGGCGGCTTCGTCGGCAGTCGCGGATTCCTGCGGCAGCGCGGCGACGCAGGGCACCTCACTGGTGATGGCGCGAGTTTCGCCACGGCTCATGGCCTGCGCCTGATCGATGAGCAGATGCACATCGACACTCGGCGCCGCAGCGCCGGTCAACTGCGCAATCAACTGCGGTAACGCGGCAACGGCGTGGTCCAGCAACTGATAGGTAGCATCGGTTGCCGTGATGGTGTGATCGAGAAGTCGGTTCAGCAAGCTCTCATACGCCCAGGCGAAGTCGCCGATCAGCAGGGCGCCGACCAGGCGACCGCTGCCCTTCAGGGTATGGAAGGAACGGCGCAGCGTCGTCAGCGCTTCGCTGTCGTCGGGCTTGGCGCGCCACAACGGCAGCTGAGCAATGATATTGGCAAGTTCCTCGCCGGCTTCCTCGATGAAGATTTCGAGTATCTCCGGATCGAGATCCTCGGGCACTACCGGGCCCGGGGCCGGCTTCGCGGCCGTGACTACCGCGACTGGTGCAACGGCTTCAGCTGCCGGTGTATCCATTTGAATGCCGCGACCAACATGCGGTGCCTCGCCCGCGTAATCATCGGACATAACGAACGGCGAAAAGGACTCGACGCATTCATCCGCCGGGTAATCGTTATCGTTTGCAACGGTCGCTGTGTCATCGGCAATGACGTCAACCACGGCCTCGGCGACTGGGCAGCCAAGACGCGTCATGCTCTCGCGGGCCCTGTCCAGCACCGACTGACGATTGATGCGGTCCTGCGCCGCACCTTCCAAATAGTATTCGACACAGGTGATGGCATCGGCCAGATCATCGAGCATCGCCTGCGTGGGTTGGATGGACTGCGCCAGCAACCGCGTGCTGACATACTGACCGACCGCGTCAAGTACCCGTGCGGCCTCGTGCATGGACAGCATGCGCATGCTGCCCTTGATCTGATTGAACAGGCCGGGCATGTTCTCCAGGTGGCTCTGTTCAAAATCGCCGCTCATGAAGGCCACGACCGATTCCTTGATCGTGCCAACATCGGTGATGGCCGCGTGCAGCACCGCGCCCATCGCCTCCCGATAATCACTGTCGGCGCCGTCCACCGCGCCGCCGAAGGCACCGCGATCATGCTGCACCGCGCGACCGGCACCCAAGCCTTCCAGACAGGAATCGACATACACCAGCACGCCGGCCATGTTCATGAGCCGCTCTTCATCGGCCGGACAGTTGCCGGCGGCGATGGCGTCGATGATGTCGGCCTGTTCCTTGAGGCGCTGCCGCGGCTTGCCCATGCCGAGCATTGCGAGCGTGTCAGCCACCTGACGCAGCGCGACGCCCAGCGGTTGCAGATCCGCGGCCTGGCGCTGTTCGTTGCGCACGAACACGTCGAGGCTTTCTTTGATGCGGGTCAGGTCTTCCTTGATTGCCGCGCCCACTGTATCCATCAGCGCGGTATTGCGGCCGGCGATGCTGTCGCGGGCCGCGGCAATTTCATCTTCACGCGGCAGCAGCTCGGCGAGATTGAAGGCCTGTTGAATGGCCCGCACGCGCTCGCCCCTGGGCTCGGCATGCGCGACGTAATAGAGCAGGTTCTTGAGCAACTCGGGCGGGCAATGCCCGTCCAGGGACTGCTCACCGGCATCGATCACCTGCTTGATCTGACGATCGACCTGACCAAGCAACTGATCGACTGTAACGCTTGCTGTCAGGGTCTCATCATGCAAGGCCTCGACCACGCCACCGGTGATCCACCAGAGGCGCAGCGCTGCCGAGGTGGTTGCGGTCTGTTCCAACTCGGCGAGGACAGCGGCGATCTTCTTCAGACCGTCCTTGCCATTCTTATTACACAGCCAGGCCAGCAGTCCGGTCTGATAACTGTGGCGCAGGGTGCGCGCCAGCGCGCTGACAGCGACCGCGTCGCCATCGTTCGGCGCCTGCGGCTGCAGCGGCAGCGGCATGTCGATTTCGGGGGAGAACAGCACATTATCCGACAGCAGTGTCTGGCCGCGCGCCGTGCGCAGATCGTTGAGCAACGGCAGCAGCACCAGCGGGATGTCTTTGTGTCCGACCAGCAGTCGCTCCAGGTAATCGGGCAGCTGCAGAATGGCTCTCATCAGCACTTCGTTGGCATCGTTTCGAACGGCGACCGTGCCGTCGATCAGTGCCGCGGCGATCAGTTCCATTTCCTCCGCGAGCAGCGCCGCACCGTACAGTTCGACCATCTGCAAGGTGCCATGCACTTGGTGCAGATGCGCCGCGCAGGCGCTGAGCTGGCCCGCGTCATCGGGGTTTTCGACGGCGGCTTCCAACGCCTGGCGCGCCTGATTGAGCGTCTCGTCAATTTCCTTCTTGACCCAACTCAGGGTGCCAAAATCTATTTCATGATTGCTATTCATTCCTGCGCATCCTTAAGTCTGAGGCAACGCCGCGCGTGCCTGACTCGCCAAGGCCTGGCTGGCGTCGGCCAGCCCTGTGCTTCCGGTTGGAGCGCCGCACGGGCGGGGTTTGTTTCCCCACCAGTCAGCGTGCCCTGCTTCTGCCCAGCTGTGCACGTTGCACACGCGCATCCGGACCGGATTATTCCGGCAGCTTGAAGCCCGCGACCGAGGTCTTCAGGTCGTTGGCCAACACCGCCAGATTACCGACCGAGGACGCTGTTTCAGTGGTCACAGCGGTGGTCTGCCGGGTGATCTCGCGGATCGCGCCCATGGTGCTGGTGATGCTGGTCGCCGTGGCCGCCTGCTGACCGGCCGATTCCGACACGGTACGAATCAGTTCGGCCAGATGCTTGGACACGCTTTCGATTTCGTCCAGCGATCCGCCGGCGTCCTGTGCCAGCTTGGCACCGTTCACCACACCCGTGGTGCTCTGTTCCATGGAGATGACCGCCTCGTTGGTGTCGGTTTGAATGGTCTTCACCAGCGCTTCGATCTGCTTGGTCGCGTTCGATGAACGTTCTGCAAGGCGCTGCACTTCGTCCGCCACCACCGCGAAACCGCGGCCCGCTTCACCGGCCATGGCGGCCTGGATGGCGGCGTTCAAGGCCAGAATGTTGGTCTGGTCGGCGATGTCGTTGATCAGTTCCACGATGTCACCGATTTCCTGGGAGCTTTCACCGAGACGCTTGATGCGCTTGGAAGTCTCCTGGATGTTCTCGCGGATCGAGTTCATGCCGGTGATGGTGCGGCGCACCGCGTCCGCGCCAGTGTGCGCAATGTCCACTGATTTGTTGGCCACGCCGGCAAGTTCCAGAGCCTCTTCTGACACCTTGCCGATCGAGGTGGCCATCTCGTTGATGGCATTACTGGCCGTGGCGATCTGGTTGGCCTGTTCGATGCTCGATGCCGCGAGGTGCTGCGCCTGCTCCTGCGATGCATGTGCGGAGTTGGTCACCTGATCGGTCGTGATGTTGATTTTGGTGACCAGGTCACGCAGGGCTTCAATAGTGTAGTTGATGGAGTCGGCGATCGCGCCGGTGAAGTCCTCGGTCACCGTGGCGTTCACAGTCAAGTCACCGTCGGCCAGGTTACCCATTTCGTCGAGCAGACGCAAAATGGCCTGCTGGTTACGGGCGTTGACCTCTTCGGCACTGACCTGACGGCGATGCGCGTCCTGCACCAGTCGCGAACCCAACCAGACCAACATCATCAGTGCCAAGGCACCGAAGAAGTACGCCAGCTTCTGATCGACCAGGCGCGTGCTGGTGGCGTAACTACTCATCAGACGCGAACTGGCCTGCAGCATGTTTTCACTCTTGCCGGCCACGTTGGTGGCGGCGGCCTGCGCTGCCAGCAATTGCTCGGAACCTTCCAAAATGTGCTGCACGTGGTCATAAATGGAACTGAACAGCATCGACACTTCGCGCAGATCGTTCTGCACGTCCTTGTCGGTCGAGGCCGGTCCACCCGCTGCCTCGCCACCGTTGATCATGCCTTCCATCACTTGGCCGAAGGTCTCGGCGTCTGCGCCGAAGTTCTTCAGGGCGGTCGCCGCGTCGGCGCCACCGGCCAGCACGTTATTGACGTTGTTGACCATGCGCTGCGCCAGCATCAACTGACGGCTGGCCACGTAGATCTGCTGCGGCGGCGCACCTTTCTTCACCAGTGTGTTCACCACCTTGTCGGAGTAGTCGAGCAGCTTCGGCATGAACTCGTTGATGACCTGCACGTTCTCGCGCAGAGACAGCAGCAGTTCTTGACTGGCGAAGATGGTCTTGATCTGGCCACTCACCTCTTTCCAACCCCGGCCCACAGCATCGAGGTTGTCGGCGACAGCGGCGCTGGACGGCGACAGACCGGTGGCCTTGTTGCCGTTCTTCAACATACCCAGGGTTTCGTCGAAGCGGTCATGGAATTTCTTCAGCTGCTGGTAACCATCTTTCTTACCGGTGGCAGCTTCCAGAGCGGATTTGGCGATCTGCTGCGACAGCACGCGCTGTTCGCCAGCCAGAGCCGTGTATTCCCTGTCGTGACGATCTTGTATCGCAACGTAGACGAAGGTGGCAACCATCAATCCGGCGCACACCAGCAACAGTGTGGTCAACTGTACAACAGTTTTGTCTGTGCCGACCTTGCTGGCATACACTGCTCTCACCTGCGCTGAGACATCAGTAGTCCAACTCTTGAACGTGGCACCGAACTGCTGGAAGAATTTCTTGCTCGCTGCGTTCATACTCATCCCCTTTATCCCGTCCAGGATAATTACCCATTGATTAAACGATGTTAGATACCGGCCTGAATAAATGCCGGGTTCTCTGCCAGACGCTGCATGTTGAACACGCCCCACAGCGCACCGTGCTGCTGATAGGCGTTCTCCAGATACGGCGTGATAGACCCATCGACCAGTGGCAGATCGGTGGACTGCTCATCTTCCAGAAAGTGCTTCAGTCCTAGTACCTCATCGACCACCAGACCGGTGACGACACCATTGTGGTTGAGCACCAGCACCCGGCTGCGCTTGTCCATGACGGTGTTGTTGCCGCGCAGATAGCCTTGCAGATCCATAATCGGAAGCAGGTTGCCACGCACGTTGGCGATGCCTTTCATCCAGGTCTTGGTGCCGGGCACACGCGATA
This sequence comes from Gammaproteobacteria bacterium, assembly GCA_041492115.1. GTDB lineage: Bacteria > Pseudomonadota > Gammaproteobacteria > JBBQDK01 > JBBQDK01 > JBBQDK01. The sequence continues at coordinate 19,037 of JBGPWJ010000007.1, read as the reverse complement.
CGCTCGGGTAGTGGAGTATTTCCTTAACATCGTCGAGCGGCGCGACCAAGGTGGCATCGCCCAGACGGAAACCAATGCCCAACCATTCCTTGCGCTCATCGATCTGCAAGGGCAGACCAATCGCGTGCAGGCGGCAGCGACGCTCCAGCTCGCGCAATTGACGCAGTGGATCTCGACGGGAGGGTTTCTTCGACATTGGCACGCTGGCCATGACGTCAGCCGCCCAAGGCCGTCTTGATCTTGCCGACCAGGTCGGCTTCGCGCACGGGCTTGGTCAGATAATCCTTGGCGCCCTGGCGCATGGCCCAAACGCGATCGGTATCCTGATCTTTGGTGGTGACGATCAGCACCGGAATAGAGCTGGTGGCCGGGTCCTTGTTGAGCTGCCGGGTGGCCTGAAAACCGTTCAGACCGGGCATCACCACATCCATGAGGATCAGGTCCGGCTGTTCCTCTTTGGCCTTGGCAATGCCTTCTTCCGCGTTGTTCGCGGCCGTGGCCTGATGACCATTTTTCTCCAGCATGGTCTTCAGGACGTGAATCTCCGTCGGCGAATCATCCACGATCAATATACGCGACATCGTCATATCCTCATCTGTTAGGCGTTCACTGCCCGTTAAACTCTCGGCTACTATTCTTGATGGGCAGCGCAACGGCCGGGGCCTCGCAAGACCCCGGATGCGGCGCTGCCTGTTACTTGTGTACGTGATTGCGTATCGCGCCCAGCAACTCGTCCTTGGTAAAGGGCTTGGTCAGATACTGTTCCGAGCCGACGATGCGGCCGCGGGCGCGGTCGAACAGACCGTCCTTGCTCGACAGCATGATCACCGGCGTTTTCTTGAAGGTCTGGTTGTGCTTGATCAGCGCACAGGTCTGATAGCCATCCAGGCGCGGCATCATGATGTCGACGAAGATGATGTCCGGGTGGTGATCGGCAATCTTGGCCAGCGCTTCGAAACCATCGGTGGCGGTAATCACTTCGCAGCCCTCTTTTTTCAAGAGAGTCTCCGCGGTACGCCGGATGGTTTTGCTGTCATCGATCACCATGACTTTCAGTCCGGTGAATCCTTCCGCCATGCCCGCGTCGTCCGCAATGACATGATCCGTTACCATTGTGCTGTCGAGATAGGACATAGTCGTCTGGTACCCGTGGTTGTGCCGCTGGTATTTACAGCCATTACCCGGTGCTTGGCCGCTGCCACTGCCGCCTCTCAGCAGCAACTCTTGTTCCATCGCCCGGACTAAATCACTAAAAACCTGTTTGAAAACGCAATTCCGTGGTCGATCGGGGTAACGCCGTAAAGCAAAAACTCATCCATGACCGCCAAAAGGCCGGTGACTTGCGTTAGTATTGCCCTGCACGGACCACTGTATCGTCAGGCCAAGCGCAAACTTTATGTCCATTGAACATTTGCATGCCGTACCTCATCTGACTACCGCGCTCAGCGGCCCACTGCAGCAGATCGAACAGCGGCTGCTGTCACGCCAAAGCGACATCGAGGCGTGGTTGCGCGCCGAGTGGCGCAAGACGCCGGCACCGTTCTATGCCTCGGTCGATCTGCGCAATGCCGGCTTCAAGCTGGCACCGGTGGACACCAATCTGTTCCCCGCCGGCTTCAATAATCTGAATCCGGCCTTTTTGCCACTGTGCATCCAGGCCGTGCAATCGGGCCTGGAGCGCGTCTGCCCGACCGCGCGCGGCGTGCTGCTGATTCCGGAGAACCACACCCGCAACCAGTTCTATCTGGAAAGTCTCACGACCTTGCGCGATGTGCTGATCAAGGCCGGCTTCACTGTGCGTATCGGCTCACTGCTGCCCGACCTTGAACAGCCGCGCGAACTGACCCTGCCGTCCGGGCGTCGCCTGCTGCTGGAGCCGGTGCGGCGCGTCGGCGACCAGGTTGTGCTGGATGACTTCATCCCCTGCATGGTGCTGCTCAACAACGACCTGTCCTCGGGCCGTCCGGCGATACTGGAGAATCTCGATCAGATTGTGATTCCACCGCTGGGCCTGGGCTGGTCGGACCGTCTCAAGTCCAGTCACTTCGCGCTGTACCGGTTGGTGTGCCAGGAATTCGCCAAGCTGGTCGACATCGATCCCTGGCTGATCGATCCTTTGTTCCGCAACTGCGGCGAGATCGCCTTCATGAAACGCGAAGGCGAGGACTGCCTGGCCGACAACGTCGATGCGCTGCTGGCGGCGATCCGCCGTAAATACAGCGAATACGGCATCGACAAACCACCCTTTGTCATCGTCAAGGCCGATGCCGGCACCTATGGCATGGCAATCATGACCGTGCACAGCGCCGATGAGATTCGCCAATTGAACCGCAAGCAGCGCACCAAGATGGCCGCCGGCAAAGAAGGTCTCGCCGTCAGTCAGGTGCTGATGCAGGAAGGCGTCTACAGCTTCGAGACCTGGGGCAGCGAACAGGCTGTCGCGGAGCCGGTGGTGTACATGATCGATCACTTCGTGGTCGGCGGTTTCTACCGCGTGCACACCGACCGCGGACCGAACGAGAATCTCAACGCCCCCGGCATGCACTTCGAACCGCTGGCCTTCGTCGAATCCTGCAACAATCCGGATTGCGACCGCGCCCCCGACGCCGATCCGAACCGCTTCTACGCCTACGGCGTGATCGCGCGTCTGGCACTGCTGGCGGCGGCGCGCGAGATCGCTGCCGATAAAGCCACTGACAAGCGTGTTGCGGCATCCGTCGATGCATGATTGATCCCAATCCTTACGGGCAGGCGCGACGCTCAGCGCCACTCCTCCTCCGCACACTTTAAGATGTGATCCCACCATGAAACTCGGCATCGTCATGGATCCGATCGGATCCATCAAAATAAAAAAGGATAGTAGCTTCGCACTGCTGCTGGCGGCGCAGGCACGCGGCTGGAGTCTGTATTACCTGGAGCAGAACGATCTGTATCTTCGCGATGGCACCGCCTGTGGCCGCATGCGTGGACTGCGCGTCACGGACAATTCAAACGGCTGGTTTGAGTTCCTCGACGAAGCGCACGCCCCGCTTGAGGAACTCGATGTCATCCTGATGCGCAAGGACCCGCCCTTCGACATGGAGTACATCGTCAGCACCTATCTGCTGGAACGCGCCGAACAGGCCGGCACGCTGATCGTCAACACACCGCAGGGACTGCGCGATGCCAACGAAAAAATGTATACCGCCTGGTTCCCTGACTGCTGCGCGCCGACACTGGTGTCGCGTGACGCCGCGCAGCTGCGCGCCTTCCTCACCGAGCAGCAGGAAATCGTCATGAAACCGCTGGACGGCATGGGCGGCGCCTCGATCTTCCGGGTGCGTGCCGGCGACCTCAACACCAACGTCATCATCGAAACACTCACCGCGCACGGGCATAAATTCGCCATGGCGCAGCGCTTCATCCCCGAGATCAGCGCCGGCGACAAACGCATCCTCATGATTAACGGCGATCCTGTGCCCTATGCGCTGGCGCGCATTCCCGTCGCCGGCGAGGCGCGTGGCAATCTCGCCGCCGGCGGCACCGGTGTGGGCGTGCCCTTGTCGGAACGCGACCGTTGGATCTGCGCGCAGGTCGGCCCGGCGCTGCGCGCCAAGGGCCTGTTGTTCGTCGGCCTGGACGTGATCGGCGATTACCTCACCGAGATCAACGTCACCAGTCCCACGTGCATCCGCGAATTGGAAAAACTCTATGGCCTGGACATCGCCGGGCAGGTAATGGAGAGCATCGAGCGAAAATTGGCTGCTTCGCGATGAACGAGGAACAGAGTGGCGGGAGATACGCCGCGAAGGCATCCCGTAATTCGCATTTCTTATTCCGAATCCTGCACTCTGCATTTTGCGTTCTGCTGCTGACTGCCTGCAGCCGCGAAGAGCCGCTGCACCACGAACAATTCCTCGCCTTCGGCACGCTGATCGAGATCACCACTTACAGCGTGGACGATGCAGCGGCACAACAGGCCAGTGCAGCCATCGAGCAGGACTTCCAGCGCATGGACCGCGACTGGCATGCGTGGCGCCCTAGCGCGCTGACCGCACTGAACGCGCGCTTGGCGCAAGGGCAATCCGCTCCGGTTGATGCCGCGCTGCTCGATCTCATCACACGGTCCCGGAAATTATCGCTGGCCAGTGACGGCTTGTTCGATCCGGCACTCGGTCAGCTGTTCGGCCTGTGGGGATTCCAGAGCGACGAACCGGCCGGTCCACCGCCGCCCGAACAGAAAATAAAAGACTTGCTCAGCGCACTGCCAACCATGGCCGACCTGCACATCACGGCCGACAGCGTGCGCAGCGATAACCCGCAACTGCGCCTCGACTTCGGCGCCATCGCCAAGGGCTATGCCGCGCAACTCGCGATTGAGCATCTGCAACGCCTGGGCGTGCACAATGCCATCGTCGCCGCCGCCGGCGATCTGCATGTGCTCGGCAGGCACGGCGCGCGGCCCTGGCATATCGGCATCCGTCACCCGCGCGCACCCGGCATCATCGCCTCGGTTGATCTGAACAGCGGCGAAAGTATCTCGACCTCCGGCGACTACGAACGCTACTTCACTTTCCAAGGCCAGCGTTATCATCACCTGATTGATCCGCGCACCGGTTACCCGGCACAAGGAACAGCGGCGGTCACCGTGATCGCCGCTGACGGTGCCCGCGCCGATGCTGCCGCGACCGCCTTGTTCATCGCCGGCGCGCGTGACTGGCCGCGCATCGCCCGCGCCATGGGTGTTGATCAGGTCATGCGCATCGATCAGCAGGGCAAGGTGCAGCTGACATCAGCCATGGCGGCGCGCGTGCACTTTGAAATTGAGCCGACCCCGATCAGCACGGTCATCCGCTTGCCATGACCCGCGCCGATTGGCTGGTGTTGGCCTGCCTGCTTGCCGTGCAACCCTGGCTGTACTGGCATTACTGGCGCGACCAGGGCGCGGCGGACAGCGCGGTCATTACCGCACTGGGGCAGGCGCCGCAGCACGTGTCGCTGCAACATGACCAGTTGCTGAAAGTGCACGGTCCGCTTGGCGACAGCGTGCTGGAAGTACAGGCCGGGCGAGTGCGCTTTCGCGCCTCACCGTGCCGCGGCAAGCAATGCATTCACAGCGGCTGGCTGAGTCGCGCCGGTGATTTTGCGGCCTGCCTGCCGAACCGCGTCAGCGTGACACTGGTCGGCACGGTGATGCGTTATGATGCGATCAATTTCTGAGCTGCTGATGAATCTCTCACGCAAAAACGCCTTTGCCTCTTAGCGTGACATTGCCACCTGCGAACATGCAATTGACCCCGACACCCGATGACCACCGCATCGCCTGGCTGGCGGCGCTGGCGATCGTCATCCACATCGCCGAGAGCGCCTTGCCCAGTCCTTTGCCGGGCATCAAACCGGGGCTTGCCAACGTGGTCACTGTCGCGGTGCTGATCCGTTATGGCTGGACAGCGGCCGCCTGGGTGGCGCTGTTGCGCGTGCTGGTCGGCAGCCTGCTGCTCGGTACCTTTCTGTCGCCGACCTTTGTTTTAAGCGCCGGCGGCGCACTGTGCAGCATCATCGTGCTGGGACTGGCGAGTCGGCTGCCGGGCCGCGGCCTGGGCCCGGTCGGCTACTGCGCGCTGGCCGCGCAGGCGCATATGGCGGGACAATTCGGCCTCGCCTATGCGCTGTTCATTCCACACGCCGCCCTGCTGCACTTATTGCCGGTACTGATGAGCGCGGCGCTATTGTTCGGCGTGCTGAGCGGTATAATCACCGCCACCATGCTCAAAGCCCTGCCGCCTCAACACCATGTCCCTGCTGCGTAGCACCGCCACTGCATCACCCGCCGATCGACTCGGGCTGGCCGTGTTCCTGGCCACGGTGCTGCATGTGCTGGTTATCCTCGGCGTCGGCTTCAATCCCGGCACGCCTCCCGAACAGAACCTGCCGACGCTGGACATCACCCTGGTGCAGACGCCCAGCAAGACCGCGCCCAAGGATGCCGACTACTTGGCACAGGACAACCAGGATGGCACCGGCAATATCAAAGAACGGGTACGTCCGCAGAGTCCGAAGCCGGAGCCGCTGATGCAATCCATCGAGCTGCCCGCGCCCAATCAAGACCTCACCCCGCAGACCACGCCGCACGATCTTCAACCCCTGCATCGCCAAGCGCGCGACCGCGCCGAACCTGTGACAGCGCCACTCAGCGCCGTGCAACTCATCGACCGCTCCATGGAGATCGCCAGTCTCAGCGCCGAACTCAGCGAATCGGTGCGCAGCTACGCGCAACGGCCGCGCGAAAAGCGCATCTATTCCCGTACACGGGAATATAAATATGCCAGCTACATGCACGACTGGATTACCAAGATCGAACGCATCGGCACGCTCAATTTTCCCGATGAGGCGCGACGCCAGCATCTGTCCGGCAGTCTGCTGCTGGATGTCGCACTGAACGCGGATGGCAGCATCAACAATATCGCCGTGCTGCGCCCCTCCGGCTTTCGCATGCTGGACGACGCGGCCTTGCGCATCGTGCACTTGGCGGCGCCGTACGCGCCGTTCCCCGATTACATCCGCCGCGACTACGATGTCCTGCACATCATCCGTACCTGGGAATTCCTCAGCAACAACCAGTTGTCCACGAAGTAATCCACCTACCTCTTGCCCCCCGCCAACCTCTCCCCGATACTATTGGCCATGCACACCCCCGAGTATCTGACCAACCATTTTCTGATCGCGATGCCCGGTCTGGCCGACCCGAATTTCTTCCACACGGTCACCTACATCTGCGAACACAACGGCAGCGGCGCGCTCGGTATAGTCATCAACCGCCCGCTGACCACCCGGCTGGGCGAGATCTTCGATCACCTGGAAATCCAAACCAAGACCCCGACGATTGCGCAGCAGGCCGTGTACTTGGGCGGCCCGGTGCAGCCGGAGCGCGGTTTCGTGGTGCATCGGCCGCTGGGCGACTGGGACGCCACGCTCAAGATCACTGATGACATCGGCGTGTCCTCATCGCGCGATATTCTCGCGGCGATCGCCGAGGGCGCCGGACCCCAGCGTTGCCTTATCGCGCTCGGCTATGCCGGTTGGGGTGCCGGCCAGCTGGAGCAGGAAATGGCCCAGAATGCCTGGCTGAGCGGGCCCGCCGATGAGCGCATCCTGTTCGACCTGCCGGTCGAACAGCGCTGGTCCGCCGCGGCCCAGTTGCTGGGCGTGGACTTGAACCTGCTCTCCAGCGACGCCGGCCACGCCTGATCTCCAATGCGGGGCGGGCTCGCGCAGAGTAACCCGCCAACTTTGTCCCGCATTGTTGCTACAATAAGCACCATGCCCATGACCGCCGCGCCGCCTACCCCCGCCTCGCCGCCCACACCCGGAATCTATCTTGGTTTCGATTTCGGCACGCAGCGCATCGGCGTGGCCGCGGGCCAGCGCATCACCGCCACCGCCAACCCGGTCGTGACACTGGCCACGCGCAACGGCAAACCGGATTGGGACGCGATCACGCAGTTGATCGAGGAGTGGCGCCCCGAGGCGCTGATCGTCGGCATCCCGCTGCGCCACGACGGCAGCGAAAATCCGGTCACGAAAGCGGCGCAGCGTTTCGCGCGCCAACTGGGCGGCCGTTACCGTCTGCCGGTACACGAAGTCGATGAACTGCTGTCGTCGGTCGAGGCCGGTCATATCGAATCGGAACACTGGCGCGGCAAGCCCACCCCGATCGACGCGCGTGCGGCACAGATCATTCTGCAAACCTGGCTGCTGCAAGCGCCTCACTCGGATTCTCATGGATAACAACATCGACACCCTGATCAGCACCATGGCGCAATCGCTGCGCGCGCTGCTGCAGGCGCAGCGCATCGAGGCGGCGTGCATGGTCGGCATCCACACCGGCGGCGTCTGGATCGCGCAGCGCCTGCACGCCCTGCTGGAACTGGAGCAACCGCTCGGCAGCCTCGACATTTCTTTTTACCGCGACGACTTCACCCGCATCGGCATGAATCCGCAGGTGCAGCCGTCCAACCTGCCGTTCAATGTCGATGACCGGCACATCATCCTGGTCGACGACGTGCTGCACACCGGCCGCACCATCCGCGCCGCGCTCAATGAACTGTTCGATTACGGCCGCCCCGCCTCGATCATGCTGGCGGTACTGGTGGAACGCAGCGGCCGTGAACTGCCGATCCAGGCCAATGTGGTTGGCCGGCATATGGATCTGGGTCCGCAGGAACACGTCAAACTCACCGGCCCCGAACCACTGGCACTGACGACCACCCACAGCGCATGAGCATGGACAACCTACAGGTCGACCCCCAGGGACGCCTGCGCCATTTTCTGACCACTGAAGGTCTGAACCGGCAATTGCTCACCGACATTATCGACACCGCCGAATCCTTCAGCGGCGTCACCGAGCAGACCGTGAAGAAAGTGCCGCTGCTGCGCGGCAAGACCATCGTCAATCTGTTCTTCGAGCCCAGCACGCGCACCCGCACTACCTTTGAACTGGCCGCCAAGCGCCTGTCCGCCGACGTGCTGAATCTGAATATCCCGGCATCGTCCGCCACCAAGGGCGAGACCCTGCTCGACACGCTGCGCAACCTCGAAGCCATGCACTGCGACATGTTTGTGGTGCGGCACGCCGACAGCGGCGCGGCGCACTTCATCGCCCAACACGTCGCGCCGCACATCAGCGTCATCAACGGCGGCGACGGCCGCCACGCGCATCCGACCCAGGCGATGCTCGACATGTTCACCATCCGCCGGCACAAGGGCGCATTCGAACCGCTGCGCGTAGCGATAGTCGGCGATATTCTGCACTCGCGCGTGGCGCGCTCGGAGATCCACGCCCTCAACACCTTGGGTGTGGGCGAAGTGCGCGTGGTCGCACCCAAGACCCTGATGCCCGCGCGCCCGGAAACGCTGGGCGTGCATCCTTACTACGATTTGCGCGAAGGCATCCGCGATGTCGACGTGATCATGATGCTGCGCCTGCAGAACGAGCGCATGACCGGCGCCCTGCTGCCCAGCGCGCACGAATACTTCCAGCTCTACGGCCTGACCGAGGAAAAACTCGCTTGCGCCAAACCGGACGCCATCGTCATGCACCCCGGCCCGATCAATCGCGGTGTGGAAATGGACTCCGAGGTCGCCGACGGACCGCGCTCGGTGATCCTGCAACAAGTCACCCACGGCATCGCAGTACGCATGGCGGTGATTTCGATGCTGTTGAGCAGTCGGGTGACGAGCGGTGAATAAGACAATGCGACTGCACATCAAGAACGGCCGCGTCGTCGATCCCACCAACAATATCGATCGGATCACTGATGTGTTCATCGCCGCCGGGCGCATCGTCGCACTGGACAAGGCGCCGGATGGCTTCGCGGCAGTGCGTGTCATCGACGCCAGCGGGCTGATAGTCGCGCCTGGCCTGGTCGATCTTGCCGCGCGCCTGCGCGAGCCTGGGCAGGAGCACAAGGCCAACATCGCCAGCGAAACGCGCGCGGCGGCGTCCGCCGGGATCACTACCTTGTGCCTGCCGCCGGACACTGACCCGGTGATCGACACACCGGCGGTGGTCGAGTTGGTGCATCGGCGCGCCGAGCAGGCCGGCTATGCGCGCGTGGTCACGCTCGGCGCCCTCACGCGCGCCCTGGCCGGCGAGCAGATCAGCGAGATGGCGGCGCTCAAAACCGCCGGCTGCGTCGGCATCAGCAATGCCCGGCAGCCAATCACCAATCTTCTCAATCTACGCCGCGCCATGGAGTACGCCGTCACGCACGGCCTGACCGTGTTCCTGCACCCCGATGAACCCTCGCTCAGCAACAACGGCTGCGTACACGAAGGGGCCATGAGCACGCGTCTCGGCCTGCCGGGCGTAGCGCAGGCCGCTGAGACCGCGGCGGTGGCGCGCGATCTGGAGATCATCGAGCAAGTCGGCGTGCGCGCGCATTTCTGCCGACTGTCCACGGCGCGCGCCGTGCAGATGGTCGGGCGTGCGCAATTTGACGGCCTGCCGGTGAGCGCCGACGTCAGCGCTCACCAGTTATTCCTCACCGAAATGGATGTCATGGGCTTCAACAGTCAGTGTCATGTGCTGCCGCCGCTGCGCACGCAACGCGACCGCGACGGCCTGCGCGATGGACTTGCGCGCGGCATCATTACCGCAGTGTGCTCCGATCATCAGCCGCACGAACCGGACGCCAAGCTGGCGCCGTTCATCGACACTGAACCCGGCATATCGAGCCTGGAAACCCTGTTGCCGCTGAGCCTGCGTCTGGTCGAGGAAGGCGCGCTGAGCTTGTCACAGGCTGTGGCACGGCTGACACACGGTCCAGCCGGGATTCTCGGCATCGAGGCCGGCACACTCTCGGTCGGAGCTCGCGCCGACATCTGCCTGTTCGACCCATCCTGTATCTGGCGCGTCGATCCGCGGCAGTTGCGCAGCCGCGGACATAACACGCCGTTTGCCGGCTGGGAGCTCAAGGGCAAAGCGGTGATGACACTTCTGGAGGGACGGATCGTTTACGAGAAGGCAGAATGCAGGATGCAGAATTAAGGTCGAAGCCATGTTTTTCCACATTCGCCATTCTGTATTCTGTATTCCGCGCTCTGTCTTCAATCTCCACGTTCCGTATTACGCATTCTGAGTTCTGCCTTCATGAACAAGCCACACCGCAATACCATCTTCCTCGAAGACGCCGAGATACTCAGCCAGCAGGCGTACGCCGCGGAACAATATGTGTTGCGCGTGCAGGCGCCGCAGTGCGCCGCCAAGGCCAGGCCGGGCAGTTTCGCGCACCTGCAGTGCGACCCGCAGTTGCCGATGCGCCGGCCACTGTCGATCATGCGGGTCTCGGCGAGCGCTGGCTGGGTGGATTTTCTTTACAAGGCGGTCGGCGACGGCACGCGTCTTCTGGCACAGCGCAAGCCGGGTGAACGCATCAGCATGCTCGGCCCGATCGGCACACCGTTCACGCCCGATCCCGCGCGCCCGCACTGCCTGCTGCTGGGCGGCGGTGTCGGCATCCCGCCGATGGTGTTTCTCGCCGAACAACTGCGCGCCGCGCAGGCCGATTGGCAGCCGCTGGTACTGATGGGTTCTGAAGTGCCCTTCCCGTTCACCGCCAAGCCCTCGCAGATTCTGGTGCCGGGCATGCCGGATGGCGTGATTGCGGCCATGCCGCTGCTCGACGATTGGGGCATCGCCTCGCGGCTTGCCAGTCTGCAGAACTATCCAGGGTGTTACCAGGGTTACATCACCGAGCTGGCGCGCGGTTGGTTGAATTCGCTCACGCCACAGGCACGCAACGAGGTCATGTTGTTCGCCTGCGGCCCACAGGCGATGCTGGCCGCCTGCGCCAAGCTGGCGCGGGAATTTTCCTTGCCGTGTCAGGTTTCACTGGAGGAATACATGGCCTGCGCCGTGGGCGGCTGCGCCGGCTGCGCGGTGGAGGTGATGACGGCGAGCGGGCCGGCGATGAAACGGGTGTGTGTAGATGGACCGGTGTTTGATGCGGCAACGTTGAACTTCTAACGTTGCACTGCCGCGCCGCCGTCAGACATCGAAAAAATGCCGGTGATTATTTTATTGGCGCAGTGGACTGGCAGGTGCTGCGCGCCCTACGGTTTGATGTTATCACTCAAAACCTGTCATCCACTATCCCAATTCCCTCCAGCGCCGAGCCCATCTGGCTGACGTCGCCCTTGCCGAGCTTGATCATCAGGCGCACTTCATTGGCCGAATCGGCGTACTGGATAGCATCTTCGTAAGCGATCTCGCCGGCGGTATACAGTTCGTACAGCGCCTGATCGAAGGTATTCATGCCCTGCTGTGCGGACCTCTTCATCAGGTCTTTGATCTTGTGCACTTCGCCCTTGCGGATCAGGTCGGCCATCAGCGGGGTGTTCATCAGCACTTCGATGACCACACGCCGGCCCTTGCCATCCGGCGTCGGAATCAACTGCTGCGCCACGATCGCTTTCAGGTTCAGCGACAGATCCATCAGCAACTGGCCACGCCGATCCTCCGGGAAGAAGTTGATGATGCGATCCAGCGCCTGGTTGGCGTTGTTGGCATGCAGGGTGGCCAAGCACAGGTGACCGGTTTCGGCGAAGGCCACGGCGTAGTCCATGGTCTCGCGGCTGCGGATCTCACCGATCAGGATCACATCCGGCGCTTGGCGCAGCGTGTTCTTGAGCGCGACTTCAAAGGACTCGGTATCGATGCCCACCTCGCGCTGCGTGACGATGCAGCCGGCATGCTGGTGCACGAACTCGATTGGATCTTCGATACTGATGATATGGCCGGTGCTGTTCTGATTGCGGTAGCCGATCATGGCGGCCAGCGAAGTGGACTTGCCGGTGCCGGTGCCGCCGACGAAGATCACCATGCCGCGCTTGATCATGGCCAGGGTCTTGACGCTGGCCGGCAGGTGCAGTTCTTCCAAGGTCGGGATGCGCGTCTCGATGCGGCGCAGCACCATACCGGCATTGTTGCGCTGCATAAAGGCACTGACGCGGAAGCGGCCGACGCCCGGCGCGCTGATGGCGAACTGGCACTCGTGACTCTTATCAAATTCGTCACGCTGGCGCTGATTCATGGTCGACACCACCAGATCGTGCACCTGCTCGGTGGTCAGCGCGACTTCATCGACCGGGGCAATACGCCCGTTGATCTTCATGCTCGGCGGCACGCCTGCCGTGATGAACAGGTCCGAGGCGCCTTTTTGCACCATGATTTTGAGCAGTGCGGAGAACTCCATGGATCCACCCTCCTGCCAGATTAATTGACCGGCTGCGTAATCAACGGAACAGTTCCTTGTTGACCGCGCGCGCGCGCGCGTCGAGACGCGTGATCACGTTGCGCCGCACCAGCTCCTGCAGGTGCTGGTCGAGCGTCTGCATGCCGGACGCTTGGCCGGTCTGGATCGCTGAATACATCTGCGCCACCTTATCCTCGCGGATCAGGTTGCGGATCGCCGGGTTGCCGATCATGATTTCCCAGGCCGCGGTGCGGCCGCCGCCGATTTTCTTCAAGAGAGTCTGCGAGATCACCGCGCGTAGCGATTCCGACAGCATGGAACGCACCATCGATTTCTCGCCGGCCGGGAACACGTCGATGACGCGGTCGATGGTCTTGGCGGCGGAACTGGTGTGCAGCGTGCCGAATACCAGATGGCCGGTTTCGGCGGCGGTCAGCGCCAGGCGGATGGTTTCCAGGTCACGCATTTCGCCGACCAGGATGATGTCCGGGTCTTCGCGCAGTGCCGAGCGCAGGGCTTCATTAAAGCCTAGCGTATCGCGGTGTACTTCGCGCTGGTTGAGCAAGCATTTTTTGCTTTCGTGCACGAACTCGATCGGGTCCTCGATGGTGAGGATGTGGGCGAATTCGTTCTCGTTCTTGTAATTAATGACCGCAGCCAGCGTCGTGGATTTGCCGGAACCGGTCGGGCCGGTCACCAGCACCAGGCCGCGGGGTACGTCAGCGATCTCTTTGAACACCGCGGGACAACCCAACTCTTCCAGTGTAAGAATATTGGTGGGAATGGTCCGGAACGCCGCTGAGGCGCCACGCTGCTGGTTGTAAGCATTGACGCGGAAACGCGCCAGGCCGGGAATCTCGAAGGAAAAGTCCGTCTCGTAGAATTCTTCGTAGTCCTTGCGCTGCTTGTCGTTCATGATGTCGTAGATCAGACCGTGCACGGCCTTGTGATCCAGCGGCGGGACATTGATGCGGCGGATGTCGCCGTCGACCCGGATCATGGGCGGCAACCCGGCCGACAAGTGCAGATCCGAAGCGTTGTTTTTCACTCCGAAGGCGAGCAGTTCAGCAATGTCCATGCATATCCCCTATCATTCTTGGCGCACCGTAATAGCGTCGCAACCGATTCATACTTTAGCTTACACCAGATGGGCTACAGTATAACAACCGCTTAGGTCCGTCCATGACCCGCATCGCCGCCCAATTGCTGGCAGTACGTCAGCGCATCGCCGCCGCCGAAGTGCGCTTTGAACGCACCCCGGGCAGCGTGCAATTGCTGGCCGTCAGCAAGGGCCAGCCGGCGGCGGCACTGCGGGAAGCCTGCGCTGCCGGGCAGCGTTGCTTCGGCGAAAGCTACGCCCAGGAGGCGCTGGGCAAGATTACCGCGCTGACCGACTGCGCACCGGAATGGCATTTCATCGGCCCCTTGCAGCGCAATAAAACCCGCACCGTCGCCGCGAACTTTGCCTGGGTGCAGAGCCTCGACCGCCTGACCCTGGCCGAGCGCCTGCACGCGCAACGCCCGGCGGCAATGCCCGCACTACAGGTCTGCATCGAGATCAACATCAGCGGCGAGACCGGCAAGTCCGGTGTCGCGCCCGTGGACGTGCCGGCGCTCGCCGCCGCGGTCGCCGCATTGCCGCGACTGCGGCTGCGCGGTCTGATGGCGCTGCCGGCACCGGTCAGCGAATTCGCCGCACAGCGCGCCGCCTTCCAACGTCTGCGGACGCTCTATGAGGATCTGCGCGCGCGCGGCTACGCCCTCGACACATTGTCGATGGGCATGTCCGGTGATCTGGAAGCGGCCATCGCGGCGGGCGCGACGCTGGTGCGGGTCGGGACGGCTATTTTCGGAGAGCGTCAATCGAAAGCCTTTCCTGAATGAGTAATCTCCCGGCATTCCTTGCCCCTCGTAATTTGCTATCCTAGCGTCTATGAAGAACATCAAGATTGGTTTTATCGGCGGCGGCAATATGGCGCGCAGCTTGATCGGTGGGCTGATCGCCGATGGCTTTGCCGTCACAAAGATCCACGTCTCCGACCCCGACACGCAGCAACTCGCCACGCTGGGCGCGCGCTTCCGGGTGCATACCTCAACGGAGAATCTGCCGACGGTGCAGGCCGCCGATGTGCTGGTGCTGGCCGTCAAACCCCAACTCCTGCACGCGGTCGTCACGGACCTGGTCAGCTCGGTCCAGGTGCGCCGCCCGCTGATCATCAGCATCGCCGCCGGCGTGCGCGAACCCGATCTGCAACGCTGGCTGGGCGGCGGACTGGCTATCGTGCGCGCCATGCCCAACACGCCGGCCCTGGTACAGAGTGGCGCCACGGCCTTGTGTGCCAATACCCACGTCACGGCCGAGCAACGCAATCGCGCCGAATCCATATTGCGCGCCGTCGGTATGACGCTGTGGCTGAAAGATGAGGGCCAGATGGACGCTGTCACTGCGCTGTCCGGCAGCGGACCGGCGTATTTCTTCCTGATCATGGAAGCGCTCGAAGCGGCCGGCGTGCGCCTCGGCCTGGATGCCGCCGACGCGCGTCTACTGACATTGCAGACCGCCTTCGGCGCCGCCAAGATGGCCCTGGAAAGCCAGGAAGACGCCGGTGTGCTGCGCGCCCGCGTCACCTCGAAGGGCGGCACTACGGAGCAGGCACTCAAGGTGCTGGAAGCGGGCGGTCTGGCGAAACTGCTCGATCAGGCCGTGGCCGCCGCCTGCGAACGCTCGCGGGAACTCGCCGCGCTGCTCGGCAAATCATAATGGGTGCCAGCTACTTCACCAACCCGCTGGAATTTCTCATCAGCACGCTGATCGGTCTGTTCATCACTGCCGTGATGCTGCGCTTTCTGCTGGCCATGGTGCGCGCCGATTTCTACAACCCGCTGACACAGCTCCTGGTCAAGCTCACCAACCCGGCACTCAAGCCGTTGCGGCGGCTGATTCCGGGCTTCGGCGGCATTGACATTGCCTCGCTGCTGCTGATGCTGGGCCTGCAGATGCTGGCCCTGACGCTTATCACGCTGCTGCGCGGCGCGGCTCTGCACCCGCTCGGTCTGCTACTCTGGTCGATCGCCGAACTGCTCGGCCTGCTGTTCAACATCTACATGTTCAGCATCCTGATCCAGGTGGTACTCAGCTGGATCAATCCCAGCACCTATAATCCCGCCGTCAGTCTCATCTACAGCATCAACGAACCGCTGCTGGCACCGGCGCGGCGCTTGATCCCGCCGCTGTCCGGCCTGGACCTGTCGCCGGTGGTGGTGCTGCTCGGCCTGCAACTGGCGAAGATGCTGCTGTTGCCGCCGCTGCTCACCTGGGGACAGGCGTTGGGCTGACTCGTCGTCCATCACAGAGTGTGATGCCGGTCCCGGTTTCCGGCTTAGCCATTGTCTAGAGTCTTGAGCAAGGGTGCGACGTGGCGATACTCGCTGCTGCTCGCCGACGAGGGGACCTCCCATGCACGAACACACTTTCCAGAAGCATATCCACGCCTACGAAACCTGGAAGACCACGCTGTCGCAAGGCATCGAACAATTTCAGACCTGGCTCGATGAACAGCACCTCGGCACTCCGCACGACTCGCTGCCCCTGTACGAGGCGCTGCAAGCGCTGCGCGCCGACCGTCTCACGATCGCCTTCATGGGCGAGTTCTCGCGCGGCAAGAGCGAACTGATCAACGCCATCTTCTTCGCCGATCAGGGCCGTCGCCTGCTGCCCACCGATGCCGGCCGCACCACCATGTGCCCCACCGAACTTCTCCACGACCCACAGGCCAGCGGCGCGTACATCCGCCTGCTGCCCATCGAGACACGCGCCTCGGCGACGAGCATCGCCGACCACAAACTCCAGCCGCTGCACTGGAACAGCCTGCCGCTCAATCTCCAGTCGCCCGACCAGATGGCATGCGCGCTGCGCGAAGTGCTGCGCGTCAAACAGGTGAGTGTCGACGAGGCCAAACGCCTCGGCCTGTACAACGACGAGACCGTGCTGCTGCCGACTGGGCTGGTCGAGATTCCGCACTGGCGCCATGCGCTGATCAATTTTCCGCACCCGCTGCTCAAGCAGGGCTTGGTGGTGCTCGACACGCCGGGGCTCAACGCGCTCGGCAGCGAACCGGAACTGACGTTGCAGATGCTGCCCGCCGCCCAGGCCGTGCTGTTCGTGCTGGGCGCCGACACCGGCGTTACGCGCAGCGACCTCGTCATGTGGCGGCAGTTGTTCAAGGGCCAGCGCCAACGTCAGTGCGGCATGCTAGTCGCGCTCAATAAGATCGACACGCTGTGGGATGAACTCACCGATCCGGCCATCACCACGGCGGCCATCACCGCGCAGCAGCGCAGCTGCGCCGAGCAGCTCGGCATCGACAGCGCCTGCGTGTTTCCGGTCTCGGCACAGAAGGCACTGGTCGCCAAGGTGCGCGGCGATGCGCCGCTGCTGGCGCACAGCCGCCTGCCGGAACTGGAACGCTATCTGGGCGAGGAGATCATCCCGGCGCGGCAGCAGATCGTGCACGAGACCGTACTGACCACGGTGGATGCGCGCAGCCAAGCGGTGCGCGACCTGCTCAACGGCCGCGTACAGCAACTCGACCGGCACGGCGACGAACTGCGCGCCCTGCGCGGCCAGAGCGCTGATGCCGTTCTGCAGCTGATGACCGAGACGCGCACTGAGCAGACCCACTACCTCAAGAGCGTGGAAAATTTCCAGACCAGCCGCAATCTGGTCAACGGCCAAGGCAAGTTGCTGCTCGACACCCTCAGCCCGACGGCCCTCGACCAGCTGAGCGCACATACCCGCCAGTCGATGGTGGAGAGTTGGACCACGCTGGGCCTGAAGCACGCCATGGCGAATTTTTTCGAAGCCACGCGCACCAACCTGCAGGAAGCACTGAGCCATGCCGAACAACTGCAGCGCGTGGTACAGAACAGCTATCGGCGCTTCCACGAGGAACACAGCCTGACTCAGCTGCATCCGCAGACACTGGCCCTGCACCGTTACTTCATCGATCTCGAAGAACTCTATCAGGACGCTGAAGAATTCCGCGGCAGCACGCTGACCACCATGACCGAACAGGGTTTCGTCATCGAGAAATTCTTTGCCACGCTGGTGCATGAGGTCCGGGAGATATTCGTGCGCGCGTACCAGACCGCGCAAAGCTGGCTCGGGGCGGCGCTGAATCCGCTGCAGACACAGATCCGCGAGCATCAGCAGATGATGGAGCAGCGCCTGGAAACCTTGCGCAAGATCAGCCAGTCCCGCGACATCCTGGAACTGAAATTGCGCGAGCTGGAACGTCAGCGTCTGCACTTGCAGGGACAGCTCGCGACCTTGCAGTCACTACGCGCGGCACTGCATCAGCCGCCACCGCAAAGCCAGCCGGACAGCGCCGGCAATGTCACGCCGTTGCGCGCGGTCGGCTGAGATACGGCGCCCGACCCGCAAAATCACATCAATGGAATAGCCTCGTGTGCAGCGTGCCGTAAAATCTCCACGCTCAGCGCGCCGGTGAGTTTGCGCGTGCCGATGAAGAAGGTCGGTGTACCGGTGACTTGCAGTTCCTGCGCCGCCTTCAGGTTGTGATGCAGGCACGTGGGGTATTGCGGGTCTGTCCAGGCGCGTTGCACCGTCTCGGGCGTCACACCGGTATCCGCCGCCAGCTGCCGCAACACGTTGGCATCGCCGATGTTCAGGCCATCGCCGAAGTAGGCCTCGAACAGGCGATTGTGCAAGGCATAGAACACGGCACGATCCTGTTCCTTGGCAGCCTCGGCGAGCAGCAGCGCCTGGTGTGAATTGACCGTGACGGTGTGCGGCCGGATGACGATGGCCTCGGCCTGCGCCATCGCGCCCAGCTCGCCCATCATCGCGTTCCATTGTTCCGGCGGGTAGCCGAGTTCGTCCACCGACCGGCCCTGCGCGGGCGTCTCCGGATGGATTTCCACCATGCACCAGTTCACCTTGAGGTCATACTCATCCCTGAGCCGCCCCAAGCGTACATGGCCGATATAGCAGAACGGACAGATGTAGTCCGAGAACACCGTGACACGCAATTCGGGTTTCGCGGTATCCGGCATGGGACACACCTCACTGGGCGGACCGGCCGGACAATGCAACCGGTCCGGCATCGCTGTTGAAGGGATGACCGTAGTGGTCCGTTTCAGTCTACCCGCATCCGCCGCTGGCAACCACCCGACTGCACCATGACCCGGGGCATGGTCTATAGTTAAGACAATCCCCCCACAGAAGGAGCATGCCTCATGAGCGTCGCAACACGCCTGGTCGGTGCATTCACCCTGCTGCTT
>JBGPWJ010000243.1:0-4012 GCA_041492115.1 Gammaproteobacteria bacterium | reverse complement strand
CCCGCCGCCAGCCGTATCGGGTTGACCTCGTGCAGGATCGAGTTGAGCGGCCGGCCGACGTAGTAACCTTGCGCATAAGACACGCCCAGGCCGCGTATCTTCTCCAGCACCTCGGCGGATTCGACAAACTCCGCAGTGGTGTTGATGCCCAGGCCCTGCGCCACATCCACCAGCGCTTTCACGAACAACTGGTCCTCGCGGCTGGCGTGAATGTTGCGAATGAAGCTGCCGTCGATCTTGATCATGTCGACGCGGATGTGCTTGAGATACGAGAACGACGAGAATCCCACGCCGAAATCGTCCAGGGCGATGCGGCAGCCCAGGGCGCGTATCTGATTGATGAACTCGATCGCGCGGCTCATGTTCTCGCAGGCGGCGGTCTCGGTGATCTCGAAGGTGATGCGCGCCGGATCCAGGGCATTGGCCGCGATCTCGCGCTCGATCAGTTCCAGCATGTGCGGCTCGCCGATCGATAGGCCGGAAAGATTGATGGAAAAACCGATCGGCTCACCGGTGACAGGCAATTTGGCCAGCTCGCGCAGCGCCTTCTGCACGATGACCTTGTCCACGTCGCGGATCAGACCGAATTGCTCCGCTGTAGGGATGAAGTTGCCGGGCATGTGCACCTTGCCCTTGTTGTCGAGCATCCGCACCAGCACTTCGAAACGCAGCGCGGACGCGCCGCTGGTGGCGACGATCGGCTGATAGGCCAGCGTGAACAAATCATCTTCCAGCGCCTGATGAATGCGTTCCTTCCAGGTCAGCTGCGAACCCATGCGTTCCTGCGCGTGATCGCCCTCGCTGAACAGGTGCACCTGGTTGCGGCCGGCATCCTTGGCGCTGTACATGGCGGTATCCGCCTTGGCGAGCAGATCGACGATGTCGTGGCCGTGATCCGGGAACACCACCACGCCGACACTGGCCGTGATATTGCGCGCCTTGCCGCCCTCGCGCGGCTTGAGCAGTGCGATCTGTTCGAGGATCTGCTGGCCTCTGGCGAGCGCCTGATCGATGCTGATATCCGGGAAGCTGAGCGCAAACTCATCGCCGCTGAGCCGCGCGATCAGATCCTCATTGCGCGCCATGCGTCGCAACAGCGCCGCGACCTGTACGATGACGTCGTCGCCGGCGGCATGACCGGCGGTGTCGTTGATGAGCTTGAAGTGGTCGAGATCGAGCAGCATCAATGCGCCCTGATACTGACGGCGCTCGCTACGGCGCACCTCGCGTTCCAGGTCTTCCATGAAGCTGCGCCGGTTGGCAAGGCCCGTCAGATGGTCCTGGTTGGCGAGATAGACCAGGCGCTCCTCGTCACGCTTGGCGGCGGTGACATCCTTGCTGGTGCCTCTGTAACCGTGGAATACGGCGTCCTGTAGCACCTGTATGCCGTTCATGGACAGACAGCGCGCCTGCCCCTCGCGCGCGCTGACCCACACTTCAATGTCCTTGAAGGCCTGCGGGTCGCCGTGCGTGCTGCGCAGCAGGCCCATGACGCGGGCGACGTTGTCGCCGGGGAATATCTCGACCAGGCTCTGTCCGGTCAGCTCGTCCGGGCTGAATTCCAGTGTCTCGGCAATGCCCGGTGAGACATAACTGAAGCGGCCGCTGGCGTCCGTCTCCCACAGCCAGTCGGAGGAACTGGCCGCGAAATCATGAAAGCGCTGCTGGCTGTCGGAGGTTTCGCGATAAGAGGTGTTGAGCTGTGACAACATGTGATTGAAGGAGCGCGCCAACTCGCCCAGCTCATCCTGATTCTTCTCGCCCACCTTGATGCTGAGATCGCCGTTGGAAATGGCGCGGGTCGCGTCCACCAGCTGCTTGATCGGTTTGGTCAAGGTATTGCGGCTGATGGCGATACCGAGCCAAGCCGCCAGCAACAGGATAAGCAGCGAGAACATACCCGCGCTGCGCGCCAGTTCCCGGTACGGAGCCCAGCGCGCATCGCGCGAGTACGCGAACACGACCTGGGCCACCGGCTGCTTATCCTGCGTGCCCATGATCGGATAGGCCGTGCCAAAATAGCTTTCCGCGCCACTGTCGAAATCATAAACCTGGGAGTCGCCGTGCCCGGCGGCCAGTGCTTTCGCATCCAGCTTGGACAGGGCCTCGCTGGCGCCGTGCACGACTTGCGGGCTGTAGATCGCCAGATCGGCACGCACCAATTGCTGCAATTGGCGCACGGTCTCCGGACCGGTCTCCACGCCGATCACCAGCACGCCGATGCGGCCGCCGAGCGGGCTTTCGATGGGCACCGCCGCCAGACGCAGCAGACTGTCGAAGATCAGAACATTGGCGACCGCCTGGTTCTCGCCATGGGTTATCTGCGCCACCAGTTCTTTCATCGGCGCGGATGTCAAGGTCTGACGCGAGGTGAAATGCGGCTTGCTGCCTTCGGCGACCACACCGCTCGGGCCGGGGTCCAGGTGCACCGCGATCAGGTCGACGCCGGGCCGCGTGAACAGATCCTCCAGCATGCCTTCGATGGTGGCGTGGTCGCCGGTCAGGGCGGCGGCAATCAGCGCCGGTTCCTTGGAAATGCCGCGCGCGGTGGTCAGCATGCGGCCGAAATCATCTTTCTGCGCCTCGGTGAAGACGCGCTGTGCGCGCTGCAGATCCTCGGCGACCTGCACCTGCATGTGCTCGCTGATCAGCACATAGCCGACCACCGCCACACTCGACAGCACCAGCATCACCAGCGCTACGACGAACAGCGTGTTCTTTGCTTCAATATTCACTCCAGACCCTCCGGTTTCCCATCCATCGACATGTTCATGACTTGCGACACCTGATCAGCCGTGGCCTGACTCCGTCCGCCCTTCACGGGCAGGACGATCTGCAGCGACGGCGGCGCGGTGATGGCCTCGGCGATCAGTACCAGCGGCTCGCTGCCGATCGCCGCCACCCGCAACTGCCAGCGGCCGGGCGCCAGCCCGCTGAAATGAAATTCGCCGCCATCCTTGATCATCATGTAGTAAGGGGTCTCGACCACATCGACACGGAAATACATCATCGAGTGAATCCGGCAGAACACATGCCACGGCCCGCTCTGCGTGAGCGTATAGAGGTCGGAGTTCACTGCCTGCCCATCGTTTGCCACCTTGCCCATATCGAGCGTGAAGGGCTGCACCTTGGACAGCGAGAACAGCTTGTGAAACACCGTGTCCTGACTGACAAACTGCAATTGGTCACCGCGCTGCACGGTCATGAAGACCGGCGTGAAGGTCTTGTTGCGGATCGTCACCCGGTGGCTGCGCGCCGGCAGCGTCGGCATGGCTTGGCCGGCCAGCGGTGTAATGGAGACGCTGATGCCGCCGGGCACGTCCGCCGCCTCGCCCTGCATGAACAGACCGGTATGCTGGACGGTGACCCGGCCGAGGATCTCGGCCGCGAGCCCGGACCCGCAGCACAGCACGGTCAGCGCCAGCAGGACGATGCATCCAGCGAAGCCTGATCTGTTGTTGCGATGCGCTATCTTTGACATTCATCTCCCGGCAGACTTAAGACCCGCCAGAACTTAGCGGCGCGCCGGGCTCAATATTGAGCCCGGCAGGGCCGCCGCCAGGCCATCGTTGGGCCCGCCCCACGAGGGGGCTCAGCCCACTGATTTGTTTAAGGAAGCCCTAAGTCGTTACCATGCCGGCCGGAGCCAGCGCGGAGGGTGCGCGCGCGGAACGAGACCGAGGCGACCTGTAAGTGCGTGAGTGGCGGAATATGCGGAGAATCAGACAACGCGCTCCCAGGCGCGCCCTACTCATACCCCCGCGCCACAGAATTCGGAATCCTGCGGCGGCCCTCCCGAGGGGGGGATTCATTCCGAAACGAATCCGTTATACTGAAGCCCAACCGCAACCGAGAACACAGATAAAGCGGAGTGCACCATGCCGACAGACAGTATCGACCTCACCCTAGCCCTGCAGTTACTGCAATCCGGACCGACCGGCATCCTCCTGGTGAACGGGCGGGGCCGGATCCGCTGGGTGAATGACATCCTGCTCAGCTGGCTGGGCGTTGT
>JBGPWJ010000167.1:0-5969 GCA_041492115.1 Gammaproteobacteria bacterium | reverse complement strand
CCGCTGGACTACACAGCATGCTCGCCTCAGGTGCTCAGGTTGTATTTCTTGATGAGATCGTAAAGTGTGGGGCGGCTGACGCCGAGCAGTTCGGCGGCCTGCGCGATCTTGCCACCGACATGTCCCATGGCGCGCTCCACGGCTTGGCGTTCCGCCTGATCGCGCGCTTCGCGCAAGTCGTAGCTGACGGCTTCGCCTTCGGTGGCGTTCAGCTCCAGATCGTGCGCGGCAATCTGTTTGCCCTCGGCCATGATGACAGCCCGCATCACCCGGTTCTCCATTTCGCGCACATTGCCCGGCCAGTGATAGGCCTCCATCGCATTCAATGCGTCCTTGGTGAAGCCACGTATCGCACGGCCCTGCTGCCGGTTGAAGCGTTCCAGGAACACCCGCGCCAGCATAAGCACATCGCCGCCGCGCTCATGCAAAGTCGGAATCCGCACCGTGATCTCGCTGATGCGGTAATACAGGTCCTGCCGGAACCCACCCGACGTGGTGAGCTTCACAAGATCCTTGTGCGTGGCGCAGACCACGCGAACGTCGACAGGGATTTCCTGTCGGCCACCGACGCGCTCGATGACACGCTCCTGCAGGAAGCGCAGCAGCTTGGCCTGCAATGACATCGGCAGATCGCCGACCTCGTCCAGAAACAGAGTACCGCCATTGGCCATTTCGATCTTGCCGAGCGTCTGCTTGATCGCGCCGGTGAACGCGCCCTTCTCGGAACCGAACAGTTCGCTTTCCAGCAGCATTTCGGGGATTGCGGCGCAGTTGATGGCGACGAAACGTTCATCGGCCCGGCCGCTCAAGGCATGAATGGAACGCGCCAGTAATTCCTTGCCGGTACCGCTCTCGCCGAGCAGCAACACCGATGCGCCCGAGGGCGCCACTTTCTCGATGGTGTTGCAGACCTTGAGCATCTCGCTGCTGCCCGTCAGCACGCCTTCCAGCGGCGACGGTTTTTTCTGCAGCGCGAGCTTGCGGTTTTCCATTTCCAGTTCGTGCACACGAAAGGCACGGTTGACCAGCAGGCCGAGAATCTCCGCATCAATTGGCTTGTGGTAGAAATCAAAGGCACCCAAACCGATGGCGTGGACGGCATTGGCGCGGTCATCATTGCCGGTGACGACGATGACTTTGGTATCGGGGGACTTGGACAGAATTTGCTCCAAGCATGCCAATCCCTCGGTATGGCCATCGGCATCCGGCGGCAAACCCAGATCGAGTGTGACGACCTGCGGCTTGACCTTCTGCAACTTATCCAGCGCGGCGGTACGATCGCCGACAACGGTCACATCAAATCCATCAAAACACCAGCGCAGCTGACTCTGCAGACCGGGGTCATCCTCAACGACCAATAATTTCCTTGCGCTTTCCGTCATTAGTATACCTTCTCACCTCACGACCCAATGCCAGGGATGTACTTGTACCCTGACTCGCGGCTTGCTGCAAACGGATGGTGAACACCGTTCCGACCCCTGGCTTGCTCGCCACTTCGACCTCGCCGCCCAACGCACGCACGAACTCGCGGGTTTCATAGGCACCGATACCCATGCCGGATGCGCCCTTGGTGGTATCGAACGGGCGGAACAGACGTTCACGGATGAATGATTCATCCATGCCACAACCACTGTCTTCAACATCGATCACGGCATGCGGACTCTGGCTATAGAGTCGCACCAGAACCCGGCCGTCTTTTGGCGTGGCATCCTGCGCGTTCTGCACTACATGACCGATGACCATGGCCAGACGGTCCCGATCCGCCACCACGGCAACGCCCTGATCAAGACACTCCAGAACCGGCGCGGGACTCTCCACCGTTTTGCCGCGCACGACATCGGCCAGCATCTGCGCCAGATCAACGGTTGTCACATTGTCACCCTGAGCGCAGCCACTGCGCAAATGGCCGAGCAGGCGGCTCATCTTGGTGACCGAATTTTGTACCGTGGTCACTGCATCATCGATAAACAGCGGGTTGGTCTTGTGCTTCGCGGCGTTGGTCACTACTAGCGACAACTGTGCGATCAGATTCTTGAGATCATGGACGACGTAGGCCGACAGGCGATTGCAGGCCTCGAACTGACGGGCATCGGCCAGAGCCTGCGATGCCTCCAACTGTGCCAGATGACTGGCGGCTTGGCGACCGGCGGTCTTCAACAGGTCACAGTCCTCCCAGTTGAAATGCCGTCGCAGCGGTGAGCGTTGCAATACCACAAAGCCGAGCAGACGCACATGCAATACCAAAGGCACAACCAACCACGCCTTGGGTATTGCGCGCAGCCACTCGGGCAGTTCCAGGTTCTTGTAAAACTCCGGCGCCTGCTCGTACTCCTCGATGTTGATCACCCATTCCTGCTTCTCCAGGAACTTGACCAGGGAGCTGTCGGCCGACTCACCCATCGGATCACTGGCCGGGACATTCCAGCGCGCAACCGGTTCAAATCGTCCGCTGTCGCGGCGCATCCACAAGGTACCGCCCGGGCTCTCAATAATCTGGGCTATGGAGCGCAGGGCACGCTCACGCAACTGGTGCTCCGGTTCATTGGAGAGTGTGCGGATGAACCGCAGCCACTCTTCACGATAGTCATATTTATAATGGAAAAAATTCTTGCTGATAAGCACCCGCAGACTGGCGCGCAACTGGCCGGAGAACAACAGCACCAGCAACACCAGGGTCGCGCCCGCCAGGAAAATCGCCTGCGCCACGACGCCCCAGGTGCCGCCATAAATGCGCACATAGTAGCCGCCAAATCCCATCGCAAGGAGATAAATGCCTGTGCCCAGCAGCGCCGTGGAATGGAAGACGATACGGCGGGAGATGAAAATATCCAGCGACCATTGGGCGTCACGGGCGATCGCCACACCAATGAGCGGCACCACCATGGCATTGATAAAACCGCGGGCACCCCAGAGGGCCGCATCGACGTGTTGCACCAGAAGGGCATCGGCGTACATGTAAAAATCATAGGCGAACAGTCCGCCCAGTCCCATGTACAGGTATTTTATCGACCTGCGCATTTCTGGCCTGGTATTGCGGAACATCTGTTCAACCAGCACCAAGCCAGCCACCGCCAGCATCAGGTGCGAAGCGATTACCAGATCGACTCCGCCAATGACGGGCCTGACAGCACCTCCACTGTACTCATACAAATAGAATGACAAGGTCGATGCAGCCAGCGTTCCGATTCCAATCAGGAAATTTCTGCCTCGCCCAACACTGATATTGCCCTGATAGGCAGCGCTTAGCACCTTCAGCATGAACGTGATCCAGGCAAAATCGCGCACCAGTTCCAGCGACGGCGCGATCACTGCAGGAATCAAGGGGGAAACAACAACGCCAGTAGACGCGACCATCCATATGGCGCTGATCATTGACGAGGCAGACAGGAGAATCTTCTGTGGGCGTCCGCGCCGTCCAGTCATCAGCGCCAGCGACAGTGCGAGGAAAAATACCGCACCTGTTGCGTAGCTGATTGCAGCAATGTTAGTTAACGTTTCGGAATAATCCATAATTGAGCAAGCTTTACTGTCAAGCGCGGATACTCCATAAAACAAAGATATATAGGTTTACTTGCGTTTGAATCATGCAGTCACTGAATACCGAAAGTTGTATCGATAAATAGTTGGACTGCAAACGTCAAACTTACCGACACACAGCATGACTGACTATAACGGATAGCGGGATCCATTGGCTAGGTAGCACAAGGGCAGTTGGCACAGCAACAACCAGCCCGATACACGCAAACCGAATAAATAACATTTCTGTCAACGTGTTACAACATGATACTCGCTGCTCTGGCCCGCAGCGACAGCCTCGCAACGATTAAGCGCTCGTATGCGCACTCCTTTTCTTTGCCATGACGGCTAATATGCCAAGCACCGCCTGACATATTGGCACAATCAGTACCCGCATGGGGCCATTGCTGGTGCAATCAAGCGAGAATCGCCATCTTGTTAATGAAGCGCCTTAAGTGTGGCGCGACCTTCATCTTCCCCAGTGAACTTCTGCCCTGTGGCAAAAGCGCGCGTCAACTCGTCCTTGGCAGCCGCCTTATCACCCTTCTTATAGTACGCCATGCCCAAGTGATATCGCAGAACACCAGATTTTGGAGCGGCATCAACAGCCTTCTTCAACAGTGGTAGGGCACTGTCAATGTTATTCAGCTTGTAATAAATCCAGCCTATTGTATCTAGCAACGCTGGCTGATCTGAAGACTCGAAGGGGACCGCCAACTGTCTGGCCCGCTCCAGGCTGGCCTTGTCACCCTTGCGGTCTGTCAGCAGTGATGCAAGATTATTCGCCGCCATCGGATTGCCCGGATTATTTTTCAACACCACACTATATGTCGCAATAGCATCATCGAATTGCCCGGACAACTCATACACCGAGGCCAACCTGATCGATAAATTCTTGTCATCCGGCGTTACCGCCAGGCCCTCCTTCAAGACCTTTACAGCATTATCCAAACGATTTTGCACCACATTCACGTCAGCCAGCCTGATATACACATCATTGCGCTTCGGCATATTTCCCACGTCACGCTCCGGCATCAATTGCAGCGCCTTCTGCAATTGCGCTTCGGCTTCGGTGTATTTCTTCTGTGACAACAGCACATCAGCCGTAAGATAATGGTTAAAACCATCGTTCGGCTTTCTCTTTACCAGTTGCTCAAGCCAGGCGAGCGCCTCATCAGGCTTCTCTTCTGAAAGATATGTTTTTATTATTGACGAAGTGATTCGCATATCCCCTGGTGACTTCTCGGCGGCGGCCTTGAATTCACGCAGAGCATTGTCATAGTTCTTCTGTCTCAGATAGAACTCACCCGCTAGACTATATCCATAGGCCTTATCCGGGTAGAGTCGCTTAAGTTCATCAACCAGTTTAAGAAATCCATCCGTATCTTTCATCGAAGCAAGCACGGTTGCTTTCATCTGAAAGGCTTCCAAACTTTTAGGCGAAACTGTCAGATACTCATTAAGCACCTTGAGTGCAGCTTCGGGTTTGCCAATTTTGATATAGATATTGGAGATTGCCCCCACCGCCTGAAAGTCCCCCTTAGACCTGTCACGCGCCTGCGCGAAATCATGCAATGCATCTTGGTATTTCCCCTGCGAAAGATAGTATTCTCCAGACCGGTAATAGCCTATGGGTTTGTCGGGTGCTATCTTCTTTATGTGTGCCAGGAGTTGAACAATTCCACTATCGTCATGCTTCTTGGCCCGAATTTCCAACTTAGCCTGCAGCGCCAACAAATCATCAGGAGAAGTGGACAGGAACTCATCCAGTACCTTCTCGGCACCGTCAACATCCCTGTCATTACTTATCAAGAATCCTGCAAGCCTGATGCGGGCATTCGCATCCTTAGGCACGGCTTTGACCGCCTTTTGCAGACTTTCACGCGCCAGATCGGGCTCGTGATTGAGTTGGTGTGCTTGCGCTAACAGCGTCAGCGCGTCAACTGAGTCCGGCTGAATTTTTAGAATAGTCCGGAAATCTGCAATCGCGGACTGAAGCTCCGGTTTGTCCCGACCCAACTCCAGCTTACCCCTGATCAGGAGCGCCTGTGAATCCTGAGCATTCTCCTTGAGCACCTCCGCAACCAATTGAGATGCCTCATCCACCTTTTTCTCATTGAGCAGCAACTCTGCAAGCAGAGTTCTCGCACGCATCCCATCCGGACCGGCAACATTGAGGTCAATTATCTTTTGATAGACGCTCTTTGCCAAATCAGTCTTTGCAACAGTTCGATAGTAATTAGCCAGCGCGAAACGGAGACCCATTTCCTTGGGATAAGATTCAATGGCTCCTAGAATCTCTGACTCAGCTTTGGCGCGACCATCATGCGCCATCAAGAAGTCCGCCAGCAGGAGAGATCGCTGCGAATCCTTGGGGTCAGCCTTGATCGCATCTCGAAGCACCTTCTCTGCCTTCTCCGCGGGCTTCGTTTGTGAATATAGAGCCGCAAGGT
>JBGPWJ010000124.1:0-7608 GCA_041492115.1 Gammaproteobacteria bacterium | reverse complement strand
CCTTGTTGTCGCCTTTCTGGTGATAGACCTTCGCCTCCGCCAGCAACGCCTCGGCGGATTCCTGTTTGCCGCAGCTCGACACGCCGATCGAGATCGCCACCATCAGAACCAACGGCAAGGGACCGAATACCTTTATAATGCGGGAATAAACCATGGGCTAGACTCCTCTCGTGCTAAACCTGATTTTGAATTTGATTTTGAGGTGGTTCCGTACATCCTGATCCTTATCGGGTGCAGGCCTCCTTGGCCAGGGGTTGCACATATTTGTAACTCGGGAATTCCTTGTCCGTGGTGATAAGCCGGTCCAACTCCTCGCAGGCGGACTGCGTCCTACCATTTTTGTGCATGGCGTAGGCCCTATGATAACGAATTCCCGACAAGTACGGCGATAGCGCATACCTCTCAGGTGTCAGTCGCCGGTTTCGATACGGTATTTATTGATCAAGGCATAACAGGTCGGGCGCGTGATACCCAAGAGCTCCGCCGCCTGGGACACTTTACCGCCGCTGTTATTCAGCGCCCGCAGCAGTGCGCTGCGTTCGGCGCTCTCCCGGACTTCACGCAAATTGAAAGGCATGGGTTCCTCCGCACGCGTCGCCAATTCCAGAGACGCGGCAGTTAGCTGTCTGCCATCCGCCATGATCACCGCGCGTTTGACCCGATTCTCCAGTTCGCGGACATTGCCCGGCCACTCATAGGCCGAGATGGCCGCGAGCGCATCGTTGCTGAAGCTGAGCACACTCTTAGTCTGTTCGCGCGCATGACGGTCGAGAAAATATTTCGCCAGCACCGCCGCTTCGCCTGCGCGTTCGCGCAACGCGGGGATGCGCACGGACACTTCGTTGATCCGGTAAAAAAGATCCTCGCGGAAGCGTCCTTCGGCGAGCAACTGGCTGAGATCCTGATGAGTGGCGCAAACCACCCGGACATTCACCGGAATCTCGGCGCGGCCTCCCACGCGGGTGATCACGCGCTCCTGCAGAAACCGCAACAGCTTGGCCTGCAGGGCCATGGTCAGATCGCCGATTTCATCGAGGAACAAGGTGCCGCCGTTGGCATACTCGAAACTGCCGATGGTCTGCTTAGCGGCGCCCGTGAACGCGCCCCTTTCGTAACCGAACAGCTCACTCTCCAAAAGGTTGTCCGGTATGGCGGCGCAATTGATGGCGACAAAGCGTTCCTTGCTGCGCTTGCTCAAGCCGTGCAGCGCGCGCGCCAGCAGTTCCTTGCCGGTGCCGCTGTCGCCAAGCAACAGTGTCGTCGCCTCCGACGGGGCCAGCTTTTCAATGGTGTGACAGACCAACAACATCTGCGGACTGGTGGCGACGATGCCGGCCAGCGGCGAACGGATGTCGCGCTGGTTGAGCGCGCGGTTCTCGTCCTCCAGTTCGTGCAGACGGTGAGCACGATCGACGATGAAGCCGAGCAGTTCGGCATCCACCGGCTTTTGGAAAAACAACCAGGCGCCGAGACCGATGGCGCGCACCGCATTGTCGCGGTCGTTATTGCCGGTCACCACAATGACCTTGGTATGCGGTGCCATCGTCAGGATCTGCTCCAGGGTCGCAAGACCTTCCGTGGCGCCGCCCGGGTCCGGCGGCAAACCCAGATCCAGGGTGACGACCTGCGGCTCATGGCGGCGCAGTTGCGCGATGGCCGATTCCCGATCGCCGGCCGTCACCACCTCGAAACCCTCGAAAGCCCAGCGCAAGGCGCTCTGCAAGCCCGGATCGTCTTCAACAACCAACAACTTTTTCTTGGGTACGGTCATGCCATGGTTTGCCTTGCTTGGTCCGCGCCGACCGGCGCTGTGGGCGACTCGGGCAAGGGCACCACCAGACGGATGGTGGCACCCTTGCCCGGCGCGCTTTCCACCAACATATCACCGCCGATCGATCGCAGATAGGTCCGGCACTCATACGCCCCGATGCCCATGCCCGTGTCTCCTTTGGTGGTATCGAAAGGCCGGAACAGGCGATCACGGATGAAGGCAGGGTCCATGCCGCAGCCATCGTCGACGATACTGATGATGGCGCGCCCCGCGTCGACCGCAAGACCGATGTCCACATGACCCTGTTTTCCGGTCGCCTCCTGCGCATTCTGAATGATATTTTCCAGCACCGAACTCAAGCGGTCGGCATTGGCCACCACGGACAGTCCAGTCTCGGACAGCGTCAGTCGCGGTTGCGGCGCACTGCCTTCGCGCGCGCGCACGGCATGGCGCAGCAGGGCGACGATATCCACGCTGTTGACGCCGGCGCCGCTGCTGCCGCCGCGCAAGGATTCCATCAGCCGCTGCATCTTGGATACCGAGTGCGCCATGACGCCCACCGCATCCTCGATGAAATCGGGATTGTGTTTATGCCGCGCGGCGCTGTTCACCACCAGCATCTGCTGGGCGATGATGTTCTTCAGATCATGCAGCACGAAGGCCGAAAGTCGGTTGAAGCCGTCGAATTGCCGGGATTCGGACAGCGCGGCGAGCGCTTCCATCTGCGCCAGATGCGCCGCGGCCTGGGTGGCGATGGTCTTGAGCAGGTCCCCGACCTCCCAATCGAAAGAAATCCGAGCCAGCGGTTGCGCCAGCACCATGAACCCCAGTAGACGATCCTGATTCAACAGCGGCACGATCAGCCAGGCGCGTGGCAGGTTGATCAGCCACTCCGGAATTATCACGCCTTCGTAGACGTCCGGAGAAGTACGGTATTCCTCAAGACGGATGACCCAATTGCTGCGGGCGAGAAATCGGGCCAGCGGTGTGTCCGCGGCAATCGGTTCGGTTGGCGGGACACTCATGTTCCAGTGCGCAGTTCGCTCCAGCTTGCCCAGGTCGTTCATCTGCCACAGCATGCCGCCGGGACATTCCAGGACCTCGGCCACGGCGCGGATCACGCACTCCCGCGGCTGCGCCTCCGGTACGCAACCGGACAGTGCACCCGTGAAGCGTAGCCATTGGTCGCGGTAGTCGTATTTGTAATTGAAGAAATGCTTGCTGAGCAGCACCCGCACCTGGGCACGCAAACGGCCCGAATACAACAGGGCCAGCAGCAGGGCGCTGGCCGCGCACAGGAAAACGATCTGCAGCACCGCCCCCCATTCGCCGCCAAAGGTGCTGATGTAATATCCGGCCGCCGCCATCACCAACAGGTAACTCCCGGCACCCATGAAGGTGGTCGTGTAATACACGACCCGGCGCGACACGAACACATCCAGCGACCATTGCGGATTACGCGCGGCCGACACGGCAATCATCGGCACCACCAGGGCGTTGACCGCACCGCGCGCCTGCCACAGGCTCGAATCGACTTGTTTGAACAGCAAGGCATGCGCATACATGTAGAAATCGTAGGCGAACATCCCGCCGATACCGAGGCACAGAAACTTGATGGCCCAGCGTTGCTCGACGCGGGTATTGCGGAACAGAATTTCGACCAGCCAGATGCCGATTACCGCCAGCAGCATGAACCCCGCCAGGATAAAATTGGCCATCTGCCGGGGCGGTACATCCATATTCATAATGCGCGGCGCCAGTGGCGGTATCACCATGAGCGCGCCAACCAGGCCATAAATGACCAGCCGCACCAGTCGCAGGCGCTGCACCCGCTCACCCTTGTCACCGATCTGTTCGAGGATGTTGAGCAGGAACGCGAACCAAGCCAGGTAGCGCAGCACTTCAACGGTCTGCACCAGCACCGTTCCGCTCACGCCACGTTGTGACCACAGCGCCAGCAGCACGCCCCAGGCAGAGGAGACGGCCGCGGCGGTGACCAGCAGGCCGCCCAGCAGGCGACCGCGCCATCCTGTCAGCAGGACTGCAGTCAGCAACAGGAACAGTACCGCGCCCAGCGCATAACTGACCGCACCAATGCTAAGCATTCATGTCACCGATAATGCCTGTTCATTGCTCATCTTTCCCGACGCTGATAGTTTGCCAGCCCCCATACCAAACGAATGCCGCCGCGGCATTCTAGCAGCAAGACCGGACCTGGATGATGTCGTCAATGAGCCCCTTTGCCCAGCAGAATGACCTCTACGGTTTTGATGAGAATCAACAGATCGATGAAGAGACTGTAATTCTTGACGTAGTAGAGATCGTACTGAAGCTTATTGTAGGTATCTTCCTCGGTAGCCGCATACTGATAATTGATCTGCGCCCAGCCGGTCAAGCCGGGCTTGACCCGGTGGCGTTCGCGGTAGTAAGGAATTTCATTCAACTTCCGGACGAACTCCGGCCGTTCCGGCCGCGGCCCGACAAAACTCATGTCGCCAAGCAGTACATTGAAAAGTTGAGGAAGCTCGTCCAGACGGAATTTGCGCAGCAAGGCGCCGACGCGGGTGATGCGCGCGTCATTGGCGCTCGCCCAGCGCGCGACGCCATCCTGCTCCGCGCCGACCTGCATGCTGCGAAACTTGTAGATACGGAACGGCCGTTCGTCCTCGCCGGTACGGATTTGCGAAAACAGGATCGGGCCACGCCAGCCGTTTTCCGCCAGCACCAGGACCGTCACGCAGACCATGACCGGCAAAGCGATCGGCAATAACAGCAGACTGGCGCAAATGTCGAAGACCCGTTTTAGATAAGCGCGCAACACGCCCTGTCGAAAACCGTCGGAGAGGAACAACCAGCTGGGGTCCAGAATAGCAAGCCGGATCTGACCGGTCTCGCGTTCGAAGAAGGTCAGCAGATCGACGACGTCGACGCCGCTCATTTTGCAATCGAGGATATCGTGCGTCGGCAGACCCATGCGCCTGTCGTCGGTCGCCAGCACTACCTCATCGATGTGGAGATCGTTGACCAAGGCGGACAGCGGTCTGTTATCGGTGATGACCCGAATATCTCCGATGGTCGACGCATCCCCCGGCATGCGTACGAATCCCACTATCAGAGAACCGCCCAGTGACTTGATAGTTTTCATGTTGAGGATGCGTGCCGCCTTGGCGCCGGCGCCGAGCACCAGTATGCGGCGTTTCAAGACATCCTGTCCCGCGAACCTGAAAAAGAACACCCGCAGCAGCACGCTGACGAAATAGGCGATGAGATGTGCGTATCCCAGCGCGCCGCGGCCCAGGAACAACACCGGTGCGATGTAATAGGCCACGCTGAGCGGCACCAGACTGAGCAGAAATGCCGCGGCGGTACGCAGGACGATGGACTTTTTTCCCAGGTGCGAACGTCGTTCGTACAGGCCCATGGCGATCATACCGAGCAACAGGACCATGGCGTAAACCACCGCCTTGGGAAACAGCGGTTGCAAAGCCTCGAAAGTGGACGGCGGGCTACCCCAGAAACGGATTTCCACGCCAATGTAGAAAGCGATGAGAAACAGGATCAGCTCCACCGCACCCAGGACAAAAAAGGGCGTAGGGATGTAGTGACGAAAAATGCGGATGGTGGGCATGACGGCTGTGTTGGTTGCATCTGAACTGGCTGCTGCGCAGATGCCATATGCAACAGCGCCGACAGCGGACCGGCCTCTACATCAGGTCACCAGGGCCCGAGCATGAGGTCGAAGCAGTTACAAATTTTCCTTTCCTTGCTTGTAGTTAGTTCCGACTCATGATGAGTAGCCTAGTCTTGGAAGCCGTCGCCGTCAAGGCATCAAAGATGCTTGTCGATGTCATGTACTTTCAAGCCCCACGCGAACAGTGAGAAAAGCTTGGTGTTGGTCTTGCGCAGACGCTCGATCATGAGCGCAATCAACTCCTTCAGCACCACGTAACCGATATCCGGGTGGCTATCGAAAAAACTCAGCAGCGCCTGCCCATCGATAACCGCCAACTCGCAATCATTCACCGCCATCACCGATGCGGAACGCGGTTTGCTGTCGAACAGGGCAAACTCACCGAAGATGGCCCCGCTGCCCAATTCGAAAAAACCGGAGTTGATCCGGCGCTGCCCTTCCAACTCCACCGCGCCGATCACCTGCACAACCCCGCTGAGCACAACGTAAACATCTCTGCCGGTGTCACCCTGGCGAAAAACCATCGCCTTCGCCTTGACGCGCTGGCGCTGCCACAACACGCCTTCGGCGCAGTCCGGATGTGTGAGCAACTGTTCCAACGTGCTTCTCACGCGGTTCACCTCAAACCACCAGGACCCATCATCGCGCCGGGCGCGTCCGAGAGACGGCTAACCCTCAGCGGCCAGACGAATGCGCGCCAATTCCGGCGAAGGCGCGGTGACGGACGCCTCGTAGGGGTGTTGCGCCTGCTTGAAGAATTTCAGAATTCGTTGCACATAATTGCGCGTTTCCGGATAAGGCGGAATGCCCCGGTAGCGGTCCACCGCTTTTTCACCCGCATTGTAGCCGGCGGCCACCAGCGTCACATCGCCTTGGTAATAAGCCAGCAACCAGCGCAGATAGGCCAGACCGCCACGCACATTCTGGACCGGATCGAAGGCATTCCTTACCTTGAAGCGAGCCGCCGTGTCTGGAATAAGTTGCATCAATCCTTGCGCATTCTTCGGCGACACTGCCGTGACATTGAAATTCGATTCCGCCGCGATGATGGCCAATGCCAGACGGGGCTGCACTTTGTACTCCGGGGCCAACTGCTCGACCATCTGCACCAGTTTGCGACGCTCGGGCGTATCGGGAGACGCACCGTTCTCCAGTCCGTCGCGCATGCAGTCCGGCAGATCGCCATCCGCCTGGCCCATGAAATGCAGCATGCGTTTGGCGTAGCCATGTCCTTGCTTGGCGGCCATGGTGAACAATGCGGCCGCGGCAGCGTCGTCACGCACGACCCCGCGACCATTGGCGTACATCCATCCCAATCCGTATTGAGCTTCCGCATACCCGAGGTAGGCCGCCCTGCAATAGAGTTCGGCGGCACGATCAAAATCCCTGGCAACGCCCTCACCGTTTTCGAAAGCGGCCGCTTGTTCGGTCAGACGTCTTGGGTCGTCCATCCCATCGGCAGCCGACGCGAACGCACTCCAACCGAGCAATGCCGAACAGAGCATTGCCCGGGCAGCGTGGTTGAGGAGGGTCGAAGCCCGGTTACGCATGCGGGCAGATCTTACTGACCACACAACTGAAGAGTGTTTTTGAACTGATCGAGGCAAGGCGCCTTGTCAGGTACGCAACGACTAAGCGTGTTGAGGCATTTCATCGTTATTTTCTCCAGTGCGGGCGCTTGTGGCCAGCGTGTTTTTCTGGACTTGCCACGATCCGAACGAGTAGGCACCCTTTCGGGCGCGTTTGCCATTGGACTTTAGGACGATGGTCACATACAGGACCGGCACGGACCCGTTAGCGGATTTACTCAGAGTATAGCCTATCGAAGACTCGGGCTAGAACAACCCGGGGAAGACCCGGGCTTTTTTCAAAACCTCTCTTCGGTCTGCCCGACATTTCCGGTGAGTGCATGCAGCGCCAGGGCTTCGATGTAAAAATCGGTTACATGCCGGTCACTTAAGCCGATGTCACCTTTGTCGGTAGCGCGTGGATCGGCGCTTTCAAGTGCATCCACCCGCTGAAACCAGCCGCCATTCACGCGGTCCAGAAAGCGGGTCTGCACCAGGTTCAGCGACTTGTTGAACAGCGGCCATAACTCAGTGCGGCCATGTATGGTGGCGAAGTGCATCAGCGCACAGAGCAATTG
>JBGPWJ010000205.1:0-4889 GCA_041492115.1 Gammaproteobacteria bacterium | reverse complement strand
GTTGTTCGGCACACTCGGATTCTTTTGGGCATTGCTGGTGATGAGCGACGGCTCGCGTCCGACGCTCTGGCACGTGCTGATGGTGAGCCTGCTGGTGATGGGTTACGGCGGACTCGATGAATTCCACCAGTCCTTCGTGCCCGGTCGATCACCTGACATCATGGATCTCACGGCGGATACCATCGGCGGCTTACTCAGCGCCTTGCTGGTGAGAATCATTCTGATAAGGTATGCGCGACGGGGATTAATCTAAGGAAGCTTCCTATACTCATGGTCGACATGCAGGGTGACGATCAACATGTCGCCGTGGCAGAGTCACAAGGTTATTCCACGTTGCCGCCTAAGTTTCCGGCGGAGCAATGGCCATTGGGTATGCTACTGGATTTGGGCGGTACGAATGAATTTCAACAGCCGGATATTGAGAAGCCCAGTGGCGACGGACGGATATCGAGTCGCGGGGGCATTGCTTATAATAAGTAAACCAGCGGTGTGTGATGATGCATGTGCCGCATTTGCGTGGTGTCGGGATTGAACCCCTGGATCAGCGGCGCACTGCTCGCAGGTTGCGCCATTGTTGTTCCCGAGCCCCAGCGCAGTGTCGTGCTGGTGGTAGTGATGCTGTTCTACCCGCTGGTCGATCGCCAGTGGCGACCACCGGCAATGCCGAACGCGCCCTGGCACAAATGGAGTTGGCTGGCCACGCTCGCGCTGGTCGCCGCATTGCTTGCTTGGCGTCCCGCTGCGCTGCACTTGTTCATCACCACCTTGTTGCTGGCCGCGCTGCCCGAGGAATGGTTCTTCCGTGCGTATTTCATGACGCGCCTGGGCTTAAGTTGGCGCGCCAACCTGCTCGCGTCGCTGTTGTTCGCATCGCTGCATGGGCTGACCCACGATTGGATGACGGCGGCATTAGTGTTTCTGCCCTCGCTCGCCTACGGTTGGTTGTACCAGCGCACACGCGATCTGCCGCTGGTGGTGCTAGCGCACGCTGTGTCCAACTTGATTTATATGCTGGGGTTTGGTGCATGGTTGCAGGCATGGCTGGTCTTGCCGCGCAATTGATTGAGATCAGCGCCGCGCCAGCGCCCGCACCGGATCGAGCCGCGCCGCGCGTCGTGCCGGCAGCACCGAAAACAAGACGCCGGTGACGAGGGCTACGCCCACGGCGGCCATTATCGCCCAGCCCGGCGCTCCCCCAGCGACCTGCGGGTAAGCGCGCCCGATCAACCAACTGCCCAGTTCACCAATGCCCAGTCCGATGCCCGCGCCGACCAGCGATAACACCGCCGCCTCGCTGAGAAATAACGCGTGGATCGTGTGTGCCGGCGCACCCAAGGCTTTGAGCAGGCCGATCTCGGCGGTGCGTTGCGACACCGCCACCAGCATCACGTTCATGATCAGGATGCCGGCCACGCCCAGACTGATGGCGGCGATGCCGGCCACACCCAGTGTGAGTGCGCGCAATATTCGATCGAAGGTGGCGAGTACGGCGTCCTGCGTGATTACGGTGACATCGTCTTCGCCTTCGTGACGCGTACGCAGAATGCGGCGCACGGCATCGCGTGCCGGTGTGATGCCGGCGCGGCTGCGCGCCTCGACCATGATACGGAACAGCGACGGTGTGTTGAACAGGGCTTGCGCGGTGGCCACGGGGATCAGTGCCACTTCGCTGAGATCGGTGCCGATCGATACGCCGGTGCTGGCCAGCACGCCGATCACGCGAAAGCGGCGGTCGCCGAGCCGCACCCAGGCGCCGACAGCAGGTGAGTTGCCGAACAATTCCTCGCGCAGTTTCTGGCCCAGCACACACACGGGTTGCGCGCGACTCCAGTCATCCACGGGTAGGAACCGTCCCTGCGCCATTTCCAGATTGCGCACTTCAAGAAATTCCGCCGTCGTGCCCAGCACCACGGCTTCGCGCTCGCGTCCGCCGAAAGACAACGACGCCGCACCGACATTCAATGGCGCCACGCGCCGGATCTCGCGTTCACGCAGCAGAGCCTGCGCATCTTCGAGTGTGAGATCGCGCGGCGTCGCGCCGAGTACCGGCGGCGCGCCACCGGTGGTTTCTGAGCGCCCCGGCAGGACGATCAGCAGATGCGTGCCCAGGGTGGCGAATTCGCCGGTTACATAACGCCGCGCACCATCACCGAGCGCGGTGAGCACCACCACGGCGGCCACGCCGATCGCCATCGCCAGCAGCATCAGCAGTGTGCGCGTCGGGTAGGCGCGCAGTGCGCGCAGTACATAGGTCAGGATGTCGTCGGTTCGCATCATTGTGTCAGTGTGTATTACTAGTGTGTGGGGTTATCGTCATTGTCTTTAATGAAGCTCGCCATACGTCGCACGCTCTGCGAGTTTAGGTGGTCTGGTCATCAACGATGCGCCCATCGACCATGTGTAAACAACGCGTGGCGCGCCTGCCCAGGTCGGGATCGTGGGTCACGACAAGGAGCGTGACGCCACTGCGATGCAGGTTTTCCAGAATCTCTATCACCTCGTGTCCGGCGGCGCGATCGAGATTGCCTGTGGGTTCATCGGCCAGGATCAGCGCCGGTTGCGTGACTGTGGCGCGGGCGATGGCAACGCGCTGACGTTGACCGCCGGAGAGTTGATCGGGTCGGTGCCGCAGCCGCTCCTCCAGGCCGTAACTGCGCAGCACCTGCTCCGCACGCTGGCGTCGCGTGCCGGGTTCCATGCCCTGCAAGAGCAGCGGCAGCTCCACGTTCTGCAGCGCGGTGAGGCGTGGCACCAGGTGAAAGAACTGGAATACAAAACCGATTTTGGTGCCACGCAACTGCGCGAGCCGTTCATCATCGAGTCCGGCAACATCTTGGCCGTTCAATTCATATCGTCCGCTGCTGGGCCGGTCGAGCAGGCCGAGAATATGCAGCAGTGTGGATTTGCCCGAGCCGGAGGGACCCATGATGGACAGGTATTCGCCGCGCCCGACGCATAGATCGACGTCGTTGAGTGCGTGCACCAGTTGTTCGCCGACTTGGAATTCGCGGTTGAGGCCGGTGAGGCGGATCATGCGAGTTGTGCTGTATCTGGAGTTGCCGTTGGGCTCATGGTGTCTTGGCTGTCTCAGCACTGACATACGCCCCGTCTTTGACGCCGTCGCGTTCCAATGAGGTAACCACGCGCGCACTCTCCGTCAGCCCGGAGCGCACCTCGGTGTATTCCCAGTTGCTGAGGCCGACCTCGATGTGCCGCGCATGCAGACGCTTATCGGCCGTATCGAACACCAATACCTGATTGCCTTCCTGCAAGGCCGCACTCGGTATCCGCAACACCTTGTCGCGCGTTTCCAGGATCACCTCGACATCCGCGCTATAGCCGGTGAGCAGGGTTTTGGTGTCGGCGCTGTTGCTGAATTCCACTTCCACATCCACGGTGCGTGCCTGTTTCTCACGGTCCAGCACATAGGGCGCAACGCGTCGTACTCGACCCTGGAAGTGCCGGCCGGGAAAGGCATCCAGCGTGATGCGCGCCGGCATGCCGGTGCGGATGCGCGGCGCGTCGACCTCGTCGATCGGGGCCGTGACATACAGACAGCTGTCATCGACCAGATCGATCGCGGGCGGTGTGGGTATGCCGGGTGGTGAGGGTGTAACAAATTCGCCCAGCTCGCCGGTGAGTTCCGCGACCACGCCCGCGAACGGGGCGCGCAGTTGAGTGCGTTCGATGCCGGCGCGTGCCGCGTCGATGCGCGCGGCACCGACCGCGGCATTGGCATGTGCCGCGCGGCACGCGGCCTGGCGTGACTTGGCCTCGGTGTCGGCGCGCTCCACGCTGTCGTTGGATACCAGTTTTTTCTCGTGCAGCAGGCGCTGGCGCTGCGCCGTGCGGATGGCGTTGTCAGCCTGCACGCAGGCCTCTTCGACGCGCGCCTGCGCCGCAGTCGCATCTTTTTCCGCGAGGCGCAATTGCGCGCGGGTATCGTCGTTCCACAGTTCCAGCAGCAACTGCCCGGCAATCACGCGGTCGCCCTTGTGCACCAGCAGATGCGTCACCTGGCCGCTGGCCGAAGGCGTGATGCGGGCGCGGCGGCAGGCAGTCACGGTGCCGGCGCGAGTGTTGGCGACGCTGGCCTCGACGCGGCCAAGCGCAACGGTTTGGAGAATGACCGGAATGGCTTGCGGTCGCGTGCCGCGCCAGATCAGCATGGCCACCGCGACGCTTACCAGCAACAGGATCATCAGGCGACGCGAGCGTTGGGTCATCGAGGGATCTGCGCAGCGGAATCGGTCTGATCATTGTACGGGAAAAGCGCGCTGCCGCCATGCGCTGGATGCTGGCATCAGGCCTGTGCACAATGACGAATAGGCGGAGCCTCTAAGACCCATGATCCCGTTACACGACGACAACCCGACCACAACCACGCCGTTCATCACCGTCGGCGCGGCCTTCGGCACGCACGGCGGCGGATTTCTGGTCGGACTGGCCTTGATTCCCTGGTTCCGCCACCGTCATCTGCCGCTCTACAAGCGCCGCTGATGGCGCGGGCGTGCGATAATCCCGGTTATGCAACAGACCACGCGCTGCGGACGGCACTAAACAATGTACTGTGACTATTTCGGGTTGGATGAAAACCCGTTCTCCATCACGCCGGATCCGCGCTATCTCTATCTGAGCACGCGCCACCGCGAAGCCTTGGCGCATCTGCTGTTCGGCATCAGCGCCGGCGGCGGCTTTGTGCAACTTACCGGCGAGATCGGCATGGGCAAGACCACGCTGTGCCGCGGTCTGCTCGAACAGATTCCCGAGAACGTCGATGTCGCGCTGATTCTGAATCCGCGCGTCACGGCACTGGAACTGGTGGCGTCGATCTGCGATGAACTGCATGTCGCTTATCCGCCCGAGACCACCAGCCTCAAGGTGTTGAT
>JBGPWJ010000028.1:0-15710 GCA_041492115.1 Gammaproteobacteria bacterium | reverse complement strand
GTTGTTCGGCACACTCGGATTCTTTTGGGCATTGCTGGTGATGAGCGACGGCTCGCGTCCGACGCTCTGGCACGTGCTGATGGTGAGCCTGCTGGTGATGGGTTACGGCGGACTCGATGAATTCCACCAGTCCTTCGTGCCGGGTCGCACCCCTGATATTCTGGATCTTGCCGCCGATACCAGCGGTGGTCTGATCAGCGCCTTGCTGGTAATGGTCTTGCTGAAAAAATATGCACGCCAATAACGAGGCCCCTGCCGACAGAGGCCATTCCCTACACATTCAGTGTCGTGCGTAAATCTGATTACAAGTACTGCCGCCAATCACGGCTCGTATCACCGAATACCAGGAAGTGCGGATTCAGCAGCGAGGCCTTGGTGTTGTAACGCAGCGCTTGCAGCTGCGTATCGGTCACCGCGCCACCGGCCTCAACCACCACGCAGTGCGCGGCTGCCGTGTCCCATTCAGACGTCGGTCCGAGACGCGGATAGATATCCGCCTTGCCCTCGGCGACCAGGCAGGACTTCAACGAGCTACCCATGCTGACGATCTCGTGCGGGCCGATGCGCTCGAGAAAATTATTCAATGATTCACCGCGGTGCGAGCGGCTGCCTGCCACGATCACCGGCCCGTCGCCAAGACGTCTGACATGGATGGCCTGCGGCGCCTCACCCGGCAGTTGCTTGAAGGCACCGCCGCCGGCGCAGGCGAAATAACACAGGCCGCTCACCGGCACCTGCACCACGCCGAGCACCGGACTTTGCGCATGGATCAACGCGATGTTGACGGTGA
This sequence comes from Gammaproteobacteria bacterium, assembly GCA_041492115.1. Classification (GTDB taxonomy): domain Bacteria; phylum Pseudomonadota; class Gammaproteobacteria; order JBBQDK01; family JBBQDK01; genus JBBQDK01. The sequence continues at coordinate 14,920 of JBGPWJ010000028.1, read as the reverse complement.
ATTCACCATTGCGTTTGACGAACTCGCGCGTGCCATCGAGCGGATCGATCAGCCAATAATCCTGCCAGCGCGCGCGCTCTGCAAACGGAATGGCCGCCGACTCCTCGGACAACACCGGAATATCCGGTGTCAGCCGCGCCAGGCCTGCGACGATGGCGTGATGCGCCGCCATATCGGCCGCCGTCAGTGGCGAGGCATCGTCCTTGTCGGTGACGGCAAAATCCGTGGCATAGATTTCCAGTATGCGCCGTCCGGCCTCATGGGCCAGGGCGCATACTTCTGGCAGCAGCGCGCAAGGGTCAGGGTGCATACATTCAGGGCAAAGATAAAAGGGAAAAGATAAAAGTGAGAAAGAAGGATATCATATGCACTGGTTCCCGGCCTTTTACTTTACTCTTTTCTCATTGCGCTTTTATCTTGCCTCCCATGCTCGACTGGTCCGACATTGAAACGGTATTCCTGGACATGGACGGCACGCTGCTCGACCTGCATTTCGACAACCATTTCTGGCAGGAACACGTGCCGCTGCGCTATGCCGAACGCCTGGGCGGCGATGTGCAGCGCGCCAAGACCGAACTCTTCCCGCGCTTTCGCCGCGTCGAGGGCACCATGGACTGGTATTGCCTGGACTACTGGAGCCGCGAACTGGACCTGGACATCGCCCTGCTCAAGCGTGAGGTCGAACACCTGATCGCCGTGCATCCGCATGTCATCGAATTCCTCGAGGCAGTACGGGCAAGCGGCCGGCGCGTGGTGCTGGTCACCAACGCCCACAGCAAAAGTCTCAGTCTGAAGCTGGAGCGCACCCAGCTCGGTGGGCACTTCGACGCTGTAATCTGCGCTCACGACCTCGGCCGCCCCAAGGAAGATCCCGCATTCTGGGACCTGCTTGCCGAACGCGAGCCGTTCGCCGCGCAACATACCCTGCTGGTGGATGACAGCCTGCCGGTACTACGCTCGGCGCAACATCATGGCATCGCGCATCTGCTGGCGGTGCGTCAACCCGATACGCGCGGCCCGGTGCGTGATGTGACGGAATTCCCGGCCATCGACAGCTTCCGTGACATCATGCCGGTATAATTATTTGTGTTGCTGACCCCAGGTCTTGAAGCGCTTCTTGCAATACTTCAACAGCGAGTCATAGCCATCGAAGTACAACTCGAAACCATCCTCGGCCGGGGAGTCGAACTCACAGTGATCGTTGGTATGCTCGCGGCAGATGCCCGGGCGCTCGAAATAAATCCCGCAGCGACCATCGCCCTGCAGATGCAGGCAGCGTGAATTGACCAGCAATGTCCAGCCTTCATCGTCTTTGTAGGCCTGCACATTGGCGTGCGCCAACTGCCAGAGCAGGTGTTCGAAATCGTATTTCGAACGCGGTGTGTCGATCGCCTGCGTGATGTAGGTGCAGCACTTGCTGTTGGTGCAGAAGCCGCATTTATTCTCCGGCGTAATCTTGATCTTCGCCGGTATCAGCGGCCAAGTCTTTTTCATGTCCATAGGAAGGGTACCGATGCTAAGGAGAGAGGGATTATAACGAGCTTATCACTGTGTTTGGAAGCACAAGCGGTGTGTCGTGATGCATATCAGGGCGCCACGTCTGCGCCTTCACCCTGGGCATGAAACACAAAGCGATCGAAACAGGCCGTGTCCATGACCAGATGGCCGGCTTCCACGATGATGAGCTTGCCGCCCACTTCGACGTGCAGCCGCTGGCCACGGGTGTAGAAACGCTTCGGCGCCAGCAGCGTAGCATGCCGGTCCTGGCGGCTGCTGGATGGCAGAAACAGACACTGACGCGATGTCGCGGCGTCGTTCAACAATCGACATTGCACCGGCGCCGCCGCGCCGTGAATGCGCTCAACACCGGCCTCCACACCGCCATCGGCACCGTGACGCATCCAGCGCACCACGGTCAATTCCAGTGCCGCGACCGCATCGGCACGCTCCAGTAAAATCACACCGAGCAATTCCCCGACACGCAACGCGGTTTGCCGCCGCGCACATTTCAACAGATAGCCGCTTTCGCTCTCATTGCTGATACCCCAAGCGTCCAGGCTGTGATGATCGATATCGTGAGCCGCGGCATCGAGATGTTGCACGGCGATGCCCTGACTGGCCTGGGCAATGTCCTGCTTGAGACGGCGGGGGTCGCTGAGATAGTAGTGAATCGCAGCGATTCCAGTGGCGACCAGCGCTTGCAGCTGCTTGTTCTGCCGCGGCAGGATGCGCTGCGGTGTCGACTCAAGATGCGGCAACAGCATGCGCAGCAGCCGTCGCTCTTCATCCACCGTGGTCGCATTCTCGCCCTGCGTGTGGGCGCGCACCGCGACCACCACGTCGCGCGCATCGAGCAGGCGTGGCTGGCTTGCATGCCCTTTACCATCATACCTGGCGCAGGGCCGCGGCGGTGCGTCGGCATACAGATCGAAGGCAAACTGGCCTTCGTGTGGCGGCGTACAACGGCCCGCCACAATGCGGGAATGCGCTTCATAATGCATTAGCAGCGCATAGACACGCAGCACCTCGTCCTCGCTGAGCCGCGCCGGATCGGCGCAGCACAACAGCAGCGCGCGCCGGTACAAGGCGCCCAGCGTCACCGTATCGTGCCCCAGCCTGATCGGCTGCTCACAGATGCCGGCCGCTTCCACCCAGGCATAGAGCTGATGAATCTCCAGATACACGCGCGGCGGCACCGGCTCGTAGATGCGGAAGCAATGCAGCAACGCATGAATCAGCTGCTGCATCGCGCAATATGCCGCGAGCAGCAGCGTGGGCTCCTGCGCCGGACTGCGCCCCTGCTGATATGCCGACAGCACCAAGCTCTTGTAACCGCCGGCCAGCTCCAGGCACAGCTGTGTCACTGCCTGCTTGATCTGTTCACGCTGCGCGGCCGCCAGCGGCACCTGGCGCAGGGCGCGCAGCGTGAAGGCGTTGAATACCGCGTTCACCGCCTTCCGATACAACTCCAGCATGCGCAGCCGGTCCTTCTCCACCAGCGGCTGGCGGTTCAGCGGTCGCAGTGCATTCAACAACTGCATGATGGTCTCGGCCGGATTCAGCAGCGGCAGCTGATCCAGCCACTTGGCGATGACGCGGGGATTGCGCTCGACCAGGGGATTGTCGAAGCTGTCCTGCGGCGGCACGCTAAGGAGCAAGACATCCATGTGTCAGGTTCGCGCCAGATAACTCAACAGGAATTCGACAACTTCCACACGGTTGTAGGCTTGCTGCAAGGTCTCGCCCCAGACCGTGACACCGTGACCGCGGATTAGCAAGGCGGGCACTCGCGGCGGTTGCGCGCTGAAGCGCTGCTGTATCGCCGCAGCGATGCGCGGCACTTCCAGCAGGTTCTCGAATAACGCCAATTCAACCTGCGGAGACTGCTCCCAGATGTCCAGGCCCTTGATCATCTCGATGGGCGGGAGTGTGAGACTGGTAGCCGTCGCCGGCGCGCGCATGGACACCCGGGTGGCATCCACTGTGTGCACATGCAGACAAGCGCCCGCCGTGGCGAACAACTGATAGATCGCGCAGTGAATCGATGACTCTGCGGACAGTCTGGCCTGCGGGTCTATTCGCTCCAGTTCTGCACAACCTTCAATCGCCACGCGCACAAAGTCGCCATCGTTCAGGCGCCCTTTCGGACAGCCACTGGCCGTGATCCAGAAACTGTCCGCATCATGCCGCACGCTGAGATTGCCGCTGGTGCCCGCCATCCAGCCGCGGGCATGAAAATCCCGCGCCACCGCGACCAGCGCGGCGCGCGGATCCAACGCGTCAAAGGTATCCGGCATGGAAAGAATTGAGCTTCTTCATTTGGCTTATCTTATCAGACCCGCGCTGTCTTCGTGCTGTGTCCGGTGAGTTAAAACCTGCCCTACTGACGCGAGCTCTGCGTGTAGATGAATTCGCTTAGCGCACCTAACAGAATGGATCTCGCGACGCCCTGTCACTCCCTCTCCCGAAGGGAGAGGGGACTCATTCTGTTAGATGCTCGTAATTACCGGCAGCGACTATACGCGTTCATTTGCGACCGATAATATCAGGCCAGCGAAACGGTGCGCTTAGGCCGCGCCGCGGTGTTCGCCGCCCCACTTGTGCAACGCCACGCGCAAGGCTTCATCGTTGACCTCGTCCTCGCGTAATACGCCACCGCCGCGCACCACCTCCAGCGCCGCGAAGAAGGCCCGCACCCCGGCCGCCGGACCCTGCGGGTGATCGAAGATCGCACCACCGGCATTCAACACCACATCGTCGCCATAATCGTGCAGCACCCGACCGAGCACGCCGGGATGGATGCCGGCGGATGGTACCGGCATGACCGCCGGACTGCGCTCACGCGGCGCGCGCAGCACATCGCGGATGCGAAATTCAGTGGCTGCGGCAAACGGCAGCGACCCGTAATGCGCGGGATAGAGCACGGCATCGGCGCCGGCATGCCGCATCAAGGTGCCGAGCAGCACGGCGTAATCAATGCCATAAGGACTGCTGCCGTCAGCCGCACCGCCCAGCGCACCGGCCAGCGCCGGATGGGCGAAGATCGGCACCTCGATGGACTGATCCGCGGCCAGCGCTTCGAGCGCCGGATAGCCATACACCAGCGCATTGAACAACAGCGCATTGGCACCCTTGTCGATCAGCTCACGCGCCCGGGCATTGAGCTGATCGGCCCGACCGGTGAGGTTCACCGCGTACAGGATGTCGCGCCCGGTGGTCTGGCGCGCTTCATCGATGACCGCGCGGCAGGCGCGCACCCGGTGCAGCGTCGGTGCCCCATCAAGATTGCCGAGGATCTCGTCATCCTTGATCAGATCGAGCCCGGCCAGCGCCACGTCGCGCAGCAACTCGGCATGATCTTGCGCCGACAGGCCCAGGGCCGGCTTGAAGATGCCCATGAACAAAGGCCGGTCCGCGATCCGTGTCAGGCGGCGCAGTCCTTCGATACCAAACTTCGGCCGCGTGCCATAGGTCTCGGGCAACTGCACATCGACAATGCGCGCCGGACCGGCCAGGCTGTACTTGCCGAAGATCATGGTCAGCAGCGTGCCGATATCGCCTTCGGTGTTGTGTTCGGGAAAGCCGACGCGCGCCAGTGACGTGCCGTCGTCCTGTTCGACAACAGCAAGCACCTCGGCAAGATGAGCGCGCAACTCGGCTTCGCGATGTGCGAACTGCGCGCCCCAGCTGCCGGCGGTCTGCCCGACCGCGATGATCTCGGCCTGCTTGGCGGCGTTGACGCCGGCGGGGAAACGGTAGGTGACTTCAATCATGGTTTCCTAGCGCAAAGATGAAAGGGGAAAGATAAAAGAGCAGAAAACGCACCGACAGATCCCTTTACTTTTCTCTTTCCCCTTAGTCAAACAACAGCGCCCGACCGGTGTAGTTGGGCGTCCAGCCGCTGGTGTCGATGAAATAACGCACCGCCTTGATGCGTTGCGAGTCACCCAGGGTGAACCAGTGTTCGGTCTTGGCCGGGACATTGATGTAGTCGTCGGCATTGACCTCGAGCATGAACTGCGCGCCCTGTGCATCGACAAAACCGAAATAGCCCTTGCCGGTCAGGATGTAGCGCACCTCGTCGTCGTCGTGGTAGTGGATCTTCTCGAACTTGGCGAGCATCTCGGCCAGGCCCGGGATATTCTCGTGGATGACCACCATATCGCGGGTCACATAGCCCGCTTCGCGCTTGAGTTGCTCGAAGCGATTATCGGCAGCAATCAGCAGTTCCTCTTTCTCGCCGTCCTCAAGCGCCGCCTTGGCCAGCAGTTCGCGGGCCCGCGCCGCGGTGGGTGCCGGCCAGTGCCGCAGGGTGATGCCGATAGCGGCCAGTCGCGCCTGGATCGCGGCGAAGTCGTGATTGTCACTGCCGTCGGGGAAAATCATGCGGGCCATATCAACTCCTCAAAAACAGTCTATGTAGGGCGGAATAGGCTGTAGGTTGTATCCGTCGCCAGGCGCAAACATGTCAGCGCAATACGCTGCGCTATTGTGCCCCACATTAAATCTCCATCATCTCGAAATCTTCCTTGCCCGCGCCGCATTCCGGGCACTGCCAGGTCAAGGGCACGTCTTCCCAGCGAGTGCCGGCCTCGATGCCTTCCTCGGGGATACCTTTGGCCTCGTCGTAAACGAAGCCGCAGATCACGCACAGGTATTGCTTAAACTCATTCATCAGCGCTAATCATTCCGGTTGGTGTCCATCACCGGCCTTGCGGCCGCCGGCCATTGTCCCATTTTTCCGCCGGCGAATGAAATACCGCACGGTGATGCTACAATCGCACCACCCAGGGTCGCCGCGTTATCCGCCGTCACCGTGTGCAGACCATAGCCCTGTTGTATGTCGCGGAGACACCGATGACCGAGCCGCAAACCATTCCCGTCGTCATGACCTTCGGCGGCAGCGATCCCACCGGCGGTGCCGGCCTGCAAGCCGATATCGAGGCACTCGCCAGCATGGGCTGCCACGCCGCGACCATCGTCACCGCCATCACCGTGCAGGACACGCAGGACGTCAAGAGCTACGCACCGCTCGACGCCGAGTTGATCATCGAACAGGCGCGCGCCGTGCTCGAAGACATGCCGGTCGCGGCGTTCAAGATCGGCATGCTCGGCAGCGTCGAGGCGGTGGAGGCGATCCATACCCTGTTGCAGGATTACCCTGAGATTCCTGTGGTGCTCGACCCGGTGCTGAGTTCCGGCCGCGGCACTGAACTGGCCGATGAAGATGTCCCCGCGGCCATGGAGAGCCTGCTGCTACCGCTGACCACCGTGCTGACGCCCAACAGTCTGGAAGCGCGCACCCTGGCGCACGGCGCCGACAGCCTGGACGCCTGCGCCATGGCCTTGCTGGAGAGCGGCTGCGAATTCGTGCTGATCACCGGCACGCATGAAAACACACCGAAGGTGGTCAATAGTCTCTACAGCAACCACCGCTTGCTGGAGACCTTCACCTGGGACCGTCTGCCGGGCAGCTTCCACGGCTCCGGCTGCACCCTCGCGGCCAGCATCGCCGGACTGCTGGCGCAGGGCCTGGAGCCGTTCAGCGCCATCCACGAAGCCCAGCAATACACCTGGGAAACGCTCAACAACAGCTATCGCGTTGGCATGGGCCAGTCACTGCCCAACCGTTTGTTCTGGGCGCGCGGCGATGAAGCAGACGGCGAGTAATGTCCCGCCCGGTCCTGCCACGCGGGTTGTATGCCGTCACCGACAGCGAACTGTCGGGGACCGCGCTGGTGCAGCATGTGGCGCAGGCCATCCAGGGTGGCGCGGTCATGATCCAGTACCGTGACAAAAGCGCTGACGCCGGGCAACGCCTGTGGCAAGCCAACGATCTGCAGATGCTCTGTCAGTCGCTGCGCGTGCCGCTGATCATCAACGATGATATCGAACTCGCCCTGCAATGCCACGCTGCGGGCGTGCATCTTGGCAAGGACGATGCGACTATCGCGCAGGCGCGCGCGGCACTCGGCGCGCAGGCCATCATCGGCGTGTCCTGCTACGCCTCGCTGCCACGGGCACTGGCCGCGCAGGCCGCCGGTGCCGATTACGTCGCCTTCGGCAGTTTCTTCGCCTCGCCAACCAAGCCGGCCGCGGAACGCGCCGATCTTGAATTGCTGCGCGCGGCGCGCGCCGCGTTGCCTATTCCGATCGCGGCCATCGGCGGCATCACACCCGACAACGGGCGAGCGTTGGTCGAGGCCGGCGCCGATCTGCTCGCGGTGGTGTCCGGGGTGTTCGCGACGCCGAATGCCAGCGGTGCGGCGCAACGGTATGCGGCATTGTTTGAATAAGGCTTACAACGCGCATGATTGAGGAACCCTTCTGATGACTCGCTCGCACGATCTTTTCCAACAGGCACAGCAGCGCATCCCCGGCGGTGTCAATTCACCGGTGCGTGCTTTCCGCGGCGTCGGCGGCGATCCGCTGTTCTTCAAGCGCGGCGAGGGCGCTTACATTATCTCCGAAGACAACACGCGCTATATCGACTACGTCGGCTCCTGGGGTCCGATGATCGCCGGGCACGCGCACCCGGCGGTGGTAAAGGCCGTGCAGGAGGCTGCGGCGCAGGGCTTGGGCTTCGGCGCGCCGACCGCCATCGAGACGCGCATGGCGGAAAAAGTCTGCGCGCTGATGCCGTCGCTGGAGATGGTGCGCATGGTCAGCTCCGGCACCGAAGCAACCATGAGCGCGATTCGCTTGGCGCGCGGTTACACCGGCCGCGACAGGATTCTGAAATTTGAAGGCTGTTACCACGGCCATTCCGATTCGCTACTGGTCAAGGCCGGTTCCGGCGCGTTGACGCTCGGCGTGCCGACCTCGCCGGGCGTGCCAGCGGCGCTCGCCGAATTGACACTGACAGTATCCTACAACGACATCGAGCAGGTGCGCGCCGCATTTTCTGAATACGGCCAAGAGATCGCCTGCGTGATCGTCGAACCGGTTGCCGGCAACATGAACTGCGTGCCGCCCGTGCCGGGCTTTCTCGAAGGCCTGCGCGCACTCTGCGACGAATACCAGAGCGTGCTGATCTTCGACGAAGTGATGACCGGCTTTCGCGTCGCGCTGGGCGGCGCGCAGGCGCTGTACGGCGTCACGCCCGATCTGACCACCTGCGGCAAAGTGATCGGCGGCGGTCTGCCGGTGGGCGCCTTCGGCGGCGAACGCGCGATCATGGAACGCATCGCGCCGCTCGGTCCGGTGTATCAGGCCGGCACCTTGTCCGGCAATCCGGTGGCCATGGCCGCGGGACTTGCCACATTGGACATCATCAGTCAGCCGGATTTTTTCCCGCGACTCACCGCCATGACGCAGCGCCTCACCGACGGCCTGTTGGAACGCGCCACCGCCGCCGGCATCGCGATGAGCGCCAACCGCGTCGGCGGCATGTTCGGCCTGTTCTTCACCGACCAGCCGCACGTGCAAAGCTACGCGGATGTCTTACGCTGCGACGTCGAACGCTTCAAGCGCTTCTTCCACGGCATGCTCGATCACGGCGTGTACCTCGCGCCCTCGGCCTTCGAAGCCGGCTTCGTCTCCGGTGCGCACAGCGAAGCCGACATTGATGCGACGCTGGCGGCGGCCAAGCGGGTGTTTGCTAGTTTATAAAAAACATGCATCGCCAATGACACCAAGCAATAGAGACGACAGAAGCTATGATAGCTACGCCTCTAAAAAAGAAAGTCCCCTCTCCCAGCGGGAGAGGGCCAGGGTGAGGGGAATCAGTACAGCAGTCTACTTTGCCAGCCTCGACTTGTTGTTGGCTCCGGTTCAATAATATTTTCTCAACAATGACCAGACTCCCGCGCAGCGTCATCCTTCTGGGCCTGGTCAGCCTGCTCAACGATGTTGCCAGCGACATGATCGCGCCGCTGCTGCCGATCTTTCTCACCGCGACACTGGGCGCGGGCCCGGCCATCGTCGGCCTGATCGAAGGCGTGGCGGAGACCACCTCGAGTCTCGTGAAGCTCTGGTCCGGACGGCTCGGTGATCGCGGCGTCGGCTGCAAGCGACTCGCGGTAATCGGATACACCTTGTCCAATGGCGTGCGACCGCTGCTGGCGTTCGCACCCGGCTGGTCGACGGTATTGCTGCTGCGTTTCAGCGATCGCATCGGCAAGGGTGTACGCACTGCGCCGCGCGATGCGTTGATCTCCGAGGCCGTCGACGCCTCGCAACGCGGTCGTGCCTTCGGCGTTCATCGGGCCTTCGACCACAGCGGCGCCATGCTCGGTCCATTGCTCGCCAGTGTCTTGTTGGCTTTTGGGATGCCACTGCGCGATGTGTTCCTGGCCTCGGTGATTCCGGGCGTGCTCGCGGTGGTGGTGATGATGTTGGGCGTGCGCGAATCGGCACAATTCCAACCAACCGCCGCGCCACCTTTGCGTTGGCATGCCTTGCATCCGCAACTGCGCGGCCTGATCGCCGCTGCCGGTGCATTGGCACTGGCGAGTGTGCCCGATGCCTTTCTGGTGCTGTATCTGCAACAGTCCGGCGTGGGCCTGTTCTGGATTCCGCTGCTCTGGGCGCTGGCGCACGGTCTGCGCGCACTGGTGGTATTGCCGGTCAGCCGCTGGTCGGATCGCGGCGGTCGTCTACCCGTGTTGCTGAGCGGTTGGCTGACGCGCGCCGCATTGCTCGCCGCCATGCCCTGGTTCACGACGCGTCCTGAAGTCATCGCCCTGTACCTGCTGTACAGCACTGCCACCGCGCTCACCGAAGGCGCCGAACGCGCGCTCATCGGTGACGTCGCCGATCCACACAGCAAAGGCACCGCCTTCGGCCTGTATCACATGACCGTCGGTCTGCTCGCACTGCCCGGTGCGCTGTGGTTCGGCGTGGTGTGGCAGACAGTGAACATGCATACAGCGTTTGCGCTGGCTGCCGGCATGACTACGCTGGCGGCGCTGTGGTTGGCTTATTCGGCGCGCCGCATGCCGCGTCCCTGAGCATTCACAAGCTCAGAATATCCAACCGCGTACCCGGCAGCGGTGTATGCACCCGTACCTGCAGATCACTGCGCAGCTTTTCCGCCAGCGTATCCATCGCCCCTTCTTCGCCGTGCACCAGCGCCACCACAGGACGTTTATCGAACTGCCGGTACCAGTCGATCAATCCCGCCTGATCGGCATGCGCCGACAAGCCGCCGATGGTGTGCACCTGCGCCGCGACACGGATGGTCTCGCCCCATAAACGGATATGCGTTGCGCCATCCACCAGTGCGCGGCCGGGCGTGCCGCGTGCCTGAAAGCCGACCATGATGACGTGGGTGTGTTCGCGCCAGAGCTGATGTTTGAGGTGATGTTTGATGCGGCCGCCGGTGCACATGCCGCTGCCGGCAATGATGATGGCGCCGGCCTGGATGCGGTTGATAGCCATGGACTGCGCCGGGGTCAGCGAATAATGCAAGTTCGGCAGATCGAAAGGCTTGCCGTTGCCACCGCGCCAGGTGCGCGCTTCCGGGTCGTATAAATCATGATGGCGTGTGTAGACCTCGGTGGCGCGGATCGCCATGGGGCTGTCGAGGAAGATCTGCCAGTCTTGCAGGCCCCAGTCGGCGGCGTGCAGGCCGAACAAATACAGCAATTCCTGGGCGCGGCCGACGGCGAAAGACGGAATCAAGATATTGCCTTTGTTGCGCTGCGCCATGCCGATGACTTCGCCGAGCTCGGCAAGCGTTGCCTCCCAGCTGCGGTGCAGGCGATCGCCGTAGGTACTTTCCAATATGACAAGATCGGCTTCCTTGACCACTTCGGGATCGCGCAGGATCGGCGCGCCGCGATGACCGAGGTCACCGCTGAACACCAGTTTGCGCTGCGTCTCGCCTTCTTTCAGCCACACCTCGACGATCGCCGAACCGAGGATGTGTCCGGCATCGCGCAGACAAATCTCCACGCCCGGCACGATGCGCCGTCGCACGCCGTAGTCGAGCACCTTGAACTGCTTTAACGCGACGTCGGCCTCACTGACCGTGTACAAAGGCTCCAGCAGCTTGAGGCCCTTGCGCTGACGCTTGCGGTTGTCCCACTCGACGTCCTTCTCGTTGAGATGCGCGGCGTCCTTGAGCATGATGCGGCACAGGTCGCGGGTGGCGCGTTGAGTAAAGATCGGTCCCTTGAAACCGGCCTTGACCAGCAGCGGGATGCGCCCGGAGTGATCGAGATGTGCATGCGACAGCACCACGGCATCGATGCGCGCGGCATCGAAAGGGAAGGGTTCGCGGTTGCGCGCTTCATCGATCGCCCGGCCTTGGATCAGTCCGCAGTCCACCAACACGGTGGCACGGCCGACGCGCAGCAGATGACAGGAACCGGTGACTTCGCGCGCGGCGCCGATGAATTGGATTTCCATGACTGCCTCCTGTGAGGGTCGAAGCTGCGAATCGGGTGGTGCGTAACTGATCTTCCTCACCCTGGCCCACGCACCCGATAACCGCAAGTATACCCAACTGCGAGCACGCAACAGCGTCCCACTGCCCTATAATCCACCGCCTATGACTTTCGACATCCTGCATCCCATTCTCGACTGGACGCGCCTGCATCCGCAATGGGCGGAATTCGCGGTATTCGGCGTGGCCTTCGGTGAGTCGCTGGCGGTGGTCGGGCTGTTGCTGCCGGGGGTGTTTCTGCTGTTCGGCGCGGGCGCGCTGATTGCGCTGGGCGTGCTGGACATGTGGACCACGCTGGCCTGCGCGGCCGTCGGTGCCTCGCTCGGCGACGGCATCAGTTTCTGGATTGGCCGCCATTATCACCAGCGCCTGCGCGTCATGTGGCCGCTGCGCCGTTACCCGGAACTGCTCAACCGCGGCGTGGATTTCTTTTGCCGTCACGGCGGCAAGAGCATCCTGCTGGGCCGCTTCATCGGCCCGCTGCGGCCTTTCATTCCGGCCGTCGCCGGCATGCTGGATATGCCGGTGTGGCGTTACGTCGCCATCAACATCGTTTCGGCGCTGGCCTGGGCGCCGGTTTATATTCTGCCCGGCGTGGTGTTCGGCGCCTCGCTGGATCTTGCCGGTGAAGTGGCCGGCCGGCTGGTGATGCTGCTGGTGCTGTTGGTCGCGGTGGTGATGGTAACCTTGTGGTTGGCGCGACGCGTGTTTGTGTTTGTCACACCGCGCGCCGGGGATTATCTGAATCGCCTGTTGGTCTGGGGGGCACACCATCCGCTGCTGGGCCGTTTGAGCGGCACGCTGGTTGATCCCACACGGTCCGAGGCACGCGGCCTGTTGTTGTTCGGTGCCATTCTGCTGGTCTCGGCATGGGCATTCTTCCGCATCCTGCATGGCGTGCTCGGCGCGGTGGCGCCGACACCGCTCGATCTCGCCACCTATCAGCTGCTGCAAGGCCTGCGCACGCCCTGGGCGGACAGCCTGCTGGTGCTGATCACTGAACTCGGCGATGCGCAGGTCTATGTCCCGGTGACGCTGGCGCTGTGCGGCTGGCTGCTGCTGCGGCGCCGCATCGGCGCGGCGCTGCATCTGCTCGGCGCCGTGGGCTTCAGCGTGCTGATCGGTCAGGTACTGAAGTACACGCTCAAAGTGCCGCGTCCACCCGCTATCCAGTTCATGCTCCATGACTCGTCCTTCCCCAGCGGTCATGCCACCAACAATACAGTGCTGTACGGTTTCTGCGCGCTGCTGATCGCGCGCGAACTCTCTGGCACGCGGCGCTGGCTGCCGTATCTGTGCGCCGGGCTGCTCATCGTGCCGATCGCCTTCTCGCGCCTTTATCTCGGCGCGCACTGGCTGTCGGACGTAATGGGCGGGCTGATGCTGGGCATGGCCTGGACAGCGTTGCTCGGTATCGCTTACCGGCGCCACTCGCCGGTGCCGATCGGCTTTCTCGCCACCAGCGCGGTGCTTATCAGCACACTGCTGCTGGCCGGCGGCTGGCATGCTCTACACCAACATCGCGACGATATGCAGCGCTATGCGCTACGCCATGAGTCAGAGCACTGGTCGGCACAGGAGTGGTGGCAAGGCGACTGGCGGCGGCTGCCTGCTTATCGCGGCGACTTGCGTGGTCAGCCCGCCCAACCGCTGACCGTGCAGTGGGCCGGCGATCTCGAACGCATCCGTGCGCAGCTTGCCGCGCAGGGCTGGCGCCGACCGGTGAACCTGAGCCCCGCCACCGCCTTGCTGTGGCTGAGCCCCACTCCGCAACTCGCCGCGCTGCCGGTCTTGCCGCAGGTGCACGACGGTCGTCACGAAGTGCTGCGGCTGACCCATCCGGGCAAGACCGCCGCCAGCCAGTACGTGCTGCGACTGTGGCCGGCCGACGTGCTGCTCGATAGTGCGCACCAGCCGTTGTGGATCGGCAATGTCTCCGAACTGGGACTGGCGCGCAAGACACCACTGATCGCTTACTTACACAGCACGCGGGATTTCGACCGGCCGCTCGCCGCACTGCTGCCGGCGCTCGCGGCATGGGACTGGCAGGAGGTCACGCGTCAGGAGAACCTCAACGCGGATGAGGCCGAATGGCACGGTGAATTGTTGCTGATCCGTGGCAGGCACTAAAAAATGATTGATGGCGCGTGATACGCGCACTGCCGATTGTCACGTCAACTTATCAAACCGACTCATCAATTCACTGATGCCGTCGAGGCGCTGCATGGGATCGTCGATTTGCAGGAAGTACTGCTTCTGCGACAACTTCAGCGGCAGCAGTTCGGCGAGCCGGTAACCGACCCAGCTGGCATCGGCATAATGCGTCGGCAATTGGGCGTAATGACTGCCGATGCTCTCGATTGTGCGGCGCAGCACATCAACCAGGACCAGATGCCGCTCCGGCACAGCCACTGACGGCTCCGGCGCCAGCATGCCAACCTTCGCCCAGCAGAGCTGATCGCTCTGAACGCGTACCGAGCGCAGTTCGAAACGCTGTTCGCCCAGCACCGTGATGCCGAGCAGACCATCGTGACGCTGATGCCAGTCCTGGATAAGCGCCAGCGTGCCGATATCATGCGTCGTCGCCGCCGCGCCCACCTCGCTACCCTCGCGGATCAGACACACACCGAAGCCCGTGCCGCTTTTCATACAGGCGCTGACCATATCGATATAGCGCGCCTCGAAGATGCGCAGCGGCAGCGGGCCACCGGGGAACAGCACGGTGAGCAGCGGGAACAGCGGGATTTCCAGATCGCTCATAATCAAAATGCAGCTCGGCTAAACACCTTCTCCCCACTTCGGCACCAGTTCATGTTCGATGCCGAGCTGATCGAGTATCCGCGCCACCACAAAATCCACCAGATCATCGATCGTCTTCGGTTGGTGATAAAAGCCGGGATTGGGCGGCAGAATCACCACGCCAAGGCGCGCGAGTTTCAACATGTTCTCCAGATGAATCGCCGAGAACGGCGCTTCACGCGGCACCAGAATCAGCTTGCGGCCTTCCTTGATGACTACATCCGCGGCGCG
>JBGPWJ010000006.1:0-25304 GCA_041492115.1 Gammaproteobacteria bacterium | reverse complement strand
CCGAAGGATTCGAACCGGTCTTGCAGAACATCTTCGCGCGCCCGGGCGCGGCCTCCTACCGCCACCAGGTACGACGCTGGGACAATCTGCCCCAGGTCGCGCTGGGTGTCGGCTCAATGGGTTATGCCCCGCGCCGCCCCTATCAGAATTACAGCACACTGAAGTTTTACTACGAACACATCGAAGCCGGCCGCCTGCCGATCATGACCATGGACTGCCTGAGCCCGGAAATGGAACTGGCGCGCGAGGTCACCAGCCAGTTGCGCTTCACCGAAGTGAATACCGATGTCATCCAACAAAAATACGGCGTGGCGCTCGATAGCGTATTCGGCGACCTGATCGACGCGCTGCTGGCACTCGGCTATCTGGAACGTATCGGCCCACGGCTGCGCATGACCGAACGCGCGTCGTATTACAACAACGTCATTCCCATGTTGTTCGCACCGGATGCCTTCAAGGAATCATTGCTCAGCCTGCCGGAGGAGTACCTGGAGAAATTCCCGGTGCCGTATGTGATGACGCAGGTCGGTTGCACGCAGTCAGGACCCATCGAGGTGAATCTGGGCGCGGCGTAGGATACGCACGCAGGTGCGGCGCACCTGCGACATCATAGGCTGACGGGAAAATTAATCAGGTCCGACCTGAAGAACCTATGATTAGGCGGCTACGCTAGGGAATCCGAGCGTGCAGGAGGCGCGGATGGGGAGTGTCTGAATGCCAAGTTCCAACCCATTTGAGACATTCGTGCGTGCCCTGAGAGAGACTATTCATGGTGGTACACTATTATTCTTCGGTTATTGATCAGGTATACTCCGCCCTGACCAATGGCGCAGGTGGCGGGAGCAGACGACCTGCCGGGATTCACGCATCCAGTGCCAACGTCGCACATAGCATGCTTAGACAACGTCCGTATCATCCAACGAATGCGAATTCCCACCTTCAGTGTCCTCGCCGGGTTCAGCCTCGTCGTCTCGGCTGTCCTTGTCATCTTAGGGTGGTTGGCCCACAACCCCGCACTGCTGCAGCTGGTTCCCGGCATAGAAGCGATGACATTGCCGGCGGCCGCCGGTTTTTGCCTTGCCGGAATCGCGCTCATTGCGATCCGGCCGGTGAATGCACCGGAACCAACAGAGACGACAGAACCGGATAAGCACAAGAACGATTCGCGGGCCGTCGGAACTACGCAACCGCAGGGTGTACCCCACGTCGGCACCCTCCTTGCCAGCCTGCTTCTGGCGCTGGGCATATTGACGGTTCTCCAGTGGATCGGAGTTGGGGATATTGATCAATGGATTCATCAGGCAGGGTACCACTGGACCACAGAAGCGGATGCCCACCTGACACGTATGCGGCCAATAACCGCTGTAGGATTCATCGTCGTCAGCGTGGTCCTTCTTCTGTTGAACAGATCCAGCGCGGCGGCAATGCCCCGGCTCGCCCTGCTGCTGACATTGGCCATTTTGTTCATAGGGCTACTGGGGATTGTCGGGCAACTGTTGAGGTTGGAAGAGATTTACAAAGGGTATCCGGGTACCGCATTACCTGCCGGGATCGGTTTTGTGATTTGCGGCATTGGGCTGTTATCCATTGAAAGTCGTGACGATCGGTTCCAACGCTATTGGCGGCAGGACGAGAGTCGCAAGATCAATATGGTCGGCGGAACCATCCTGGTGATGACGGGACTTATCGGTGTATTTGGCGGGTTTGCGGTGTTGCAGCCGCTGACCGTGAACGAACTTCAGAACAATCTTCAGCTTGGCCTGAAAAGTCGCAGCGAGATGTTCAAGAACGCCATCAAGCAGGCATGGCAGGACAGTTCGACGTTTGCCGCCGGGCCCTTGCGGCTCGACGCCATGCGGCGGCTGGATAACAATCCTAACGACGAGGCGGCGCGCGCGACGCTCCAGACGATAGCGGAAAGCGCACCTGCCTTTGGCTTTTCAGCGGTCGTATTGCGTGATTCGGCAGGACGGGAGGTGGTACGGGCCGGTTCCTTCGCGAGCAATCCGGAACTCCACGTCACCGTGAATACGTTATCGCCGAGCGACCTGTTTTGGAACAATGGATTCGTCCTGCATACGCGGACCGACATGGTCACTGGCGGCCACATCGTTGGCACGATGGAGGCGGAGCGTACGCTGCCGCTGTTGGGGAAAGCCCTTCACGATACGGCATATCTGGGTAAAACCACCGATTTCGCCGTCTGTGCGCCGGCAGGCGAGAACATGCACTGTTTTCCTTTCCGATCCACGGGCGGGAAGGTGCTTCTCAATCTTCCCCCCAGACTCAATGGCCGACCGATACCGATGAGTTATGCCCTGGCCGGGAAAACTGGGGTGATACACACCAAAGACTACCGTGGGCGGGAAGTGATCGCGGCCTACGCGCCACTGGGCACGCTCGGATTGGGGGTGGTCCTCAAAATCGACTCGGCGGAATTATATGAGCCGATTGCTGAAACTTTGGGAAGACTGCTCGCGGTACTCACGCTGTTGTTAGCCGCAGGCATTGTAGTGTTGCGCCTGCAGGTGCTGCCGCTGGTGCGGAAAATGGTCAAGGAAATCCATGAGCGGAAACAGGCCGAGGCACAAATAGGCTATCTCGCCAACCATGATGTGCTCACGGATCTTCCGAACCGGTTGCTGGTCCAGGATCGGTTCGACCAGGCGATGGCCCATGCGCGCCGGGATGGCTGCAAAACGGCATTGCTGTTCCTCGATCTCGACAACTTCAAAGAGATTAACGACTCCCTCGGCCACTCCATCGGGGATGCGATCCTTAGGGCCGTTGCGCAACGACTGCGCGACTGTTTGCGCACCACCGACAGCATCAGTCGTCAAGGCGGTGACGAGTTCCTGATCGTGCTCACCGACGTGAGGGATAGCACGGACATCACGGGCATCATGGAGAAGCTTATGGCACGACAGATGGAGCCATATCATATCGACGGTTACGAGTTGACCAGTTCGCTCTCCGTGGGTATTACCGTCTATCCCGACGACGGTGATGATTTTGAGACCCTGCTCAAGAAGGCCGACACGGCCATGTACCATGCCAAGGATGCCGGCCGGAACACCTTCCGTTTCTTTACCGAGCAGATGAATATCGATGCCGTTGAGCGACTGCGCATGCATCAGAGTCTGACGAAGGCGCTGGAACGTAACGAATTCGAACTGCATTACCAACCGCTAATCGAGCTTGCCAGCGGCGCTGTGGTGGGTGCCGAGGCACTGCTGCGTTGGAATCACCCCGAACGGGGGATGGTGCCGCCTGCGGGTTTTATACCAATTGCGGAGGAGAGCGGGCTCATCGTGCCGATCGGGGAATGGGTGCTGCGGGAGGCGTGCCGGCAGGCCGTCGATTGGCGAGCGGCGGGACTACCTGACTTGATAGTCGCCGTGAATCTCTCCGCCGTGCAATTCAAGCGCGGCAATGTGGAAAAGAGTGTTTCCCTGGCACTGATGGAATCGGGTCTGGATCCCGCCTGTCTTGAACTTGAATTGACCGAATCGATCCTGATTCAGGATTCAGAGAATGTACTGGCCGCAGTCCAGCGATTGAAGTCGCTTGGCGTAACGCTCTCCATCGATGATTTTGGCACGGGCTATTCGAGTCTTTCTTATCTGAAACGCTTCGCCGTGGATCGGTTGAAAATCGACCAATCCTTCATCCGTGACATGGTCGACAATCCGATCGACGCGGCCATCGTGTCCGCGATCATCCAGATGGCGAAGGCCCTCAACCTAAAAACCGTCGCCGAAGGGGTCGAGGAGGAGCGTATGCTCGTCCTGCTGCGCCAGCACGAGTGTGACTGGGTCCAGGGGTATCACTTCGCACGTCCCATGCCGGCCGGCGAATTTGCGCGCTACTGCGCGGCGGCGCGTGGTGCCAATGCATTCGATCCGGACATTCCCGACGACACTCAATACGAAGGAAAGCAAGGATGATCCTTGGGGGAGAAGACAATGCCTTCGATCTCGATCAGCCACTCGGGTCGACGACGGCGCCCTTGACCCTCCCCCTTCCCAGTGGGCCACAGTACAACCTGCGGTGATTTGCGAATGTCCGGTCCTCGCAGTTCGCGCTAAGCTTCCTTGTATACCCCGTAACTCATCAGTCGCTGATAACGTTGATCGAGCAGCTTGTCGATTGCGGTGCGGTCGAGTTTTTCCAAGGCTTCTACCAAGGCATGCTTGAGGCGTCCGGCCATGGTATCGATATCGCGGTGGGCGCCGCCCAGCGGTTCGTCGATGATCTGGTCGATCAGATTGAGTTTCAGCAGACGTTCCGAGGTAATGCCCATGGCCTCGGCGGCATCCGATGCTTTCTCGGCGCTCTTCCATAGTATCGATGCGCAGCCTTCCGGCGAGATCACCGAATAGGTCGAGTATTGCAGCATCATGAGCCGGTCACCGACACCAATGGCCAGCGCGCCGCCGGAACCGCCCTCGCCCACCACCGTACAGACGATCGGGGTCTTGAGGCCGGCCATCACGAACAGGTTGCGGGCGATCGCCTCGCTCTGACCGCGC
Organism: Gammaproteobacteria bacterium; assembly: GCA_041492115.1. Classification (GTDB taxonomy): domain Bacteria; phylum Pseudomonadota; class Gammaproteobacteria; order JBBQDK01; family JBBQDK01; genus JBBQDK01. The sequence continues at coordinate 20,772 of JBGPWJ010000006.1, read as the reverse complement.
TCCTCGGCGCCGACACCCGGATATGCGCCGGGCGTGTCGATGAATGTCAGCACCGGTAGACGGAAACGTTCGGCCATCTGCATCAGGCGTAGCGCCTTGCGGTAACCCTCCGGACGCGGCATGCCGAAGTTACGCAACAGCTTTTCCTTGGTGTCGCGACCTTTCTGCTGGCCGATCACCATCACCGGCCGACTCTCCAGACGCGCCACACCGCCGACGATGGCCGGATCATCCGCGAAGCCGCGGTCGCCGTGCAGTTCGTGAAAATCGGTAAAGACGCGCTCGATGTAATCGAGCATGTACGGGCGCTGCGGATGCCGCGCCAGTTGCGACACCTGCCAGGCGTTGAGATTGGCGAAGATCGACTTGGTGAGCGCGCGGCTCTTGGTCTGCAGACGCGAAATCTCTTCGTTGATGTTGATCTCGTTGTCATCGCCGACGAAACGCAGTTCTTCGATCTTCGCCTCCAACTCGGCGATCGGCTGCTCGAAATCAAGGAAATTGAGATTCATAGGTGCTCAACCGTAACAAATTTCGGTAAGTTTACCATGGCCCGGCGAGAAATACGGAGGGTGCAATGCTCCCCCTCTCCCGCTAGCGGGAGAGGGGCCGGGGGAGAGGGTGAATGATTGTTACCATTCAGAATTCAACCCGGACATGCGCCGCACCGACAAGATCACCGAGCCGTTGCAATAGTTCATCGGTCGGATGCACCCGCCATTCCTGGCCGAGCAGTATCTGCGCCGTGGCGTCGTTACGGTTGAAATCCAGCAGCACCGGACAAGGTCCGGCGCGGAACGGCGTAAGCGCGGCCTGCAGGGCCGAGATAAATCCGTTACCGGCGTGCTGCGCATCGAGATCGATCAGCAGACGCTTGGCATAGACGGCACGCGCCTGATCGATGTCGAGCACGCGATTGGCACTGACCCGGTAACCACCGGTGTAGTCGTCCGGGCTGAGACTGCCCTCCACCACCAGCAGCTTGTCCTTAAGCAGCAGATGCCGGTACTGCGTATAGGCCTCGGAGAACACCGCGATCTCGGCGCGTGCACTGCGGTCGTCGAGCGTGACGAAGGCCATGCGTCCGCCGCGTTGCGTCTGCAAAGTACGCAGGCCAACCACCAGACCGGCCAGGACGACGGATTGTTCCTTGCTGGCCTTGCCGTAGCTCTTGGTGTTGTAGGTCCAGTCCTCACCCGGCGAGGTCGTGACCTCGGCGATGCGGCCGCTGGTGAACTTGGCAAGTTCATCGGCGTAGCGCGCGATCGGATGGCCGGTGAGATACAGGCCCAAGGTCTCCTTCTCACCGGTGAGGCGCTCGGCATCATCCCACTCCGGCAGGTGCGCGGTGTGCGCGGACACATCCGCTGTCGCGACATCGGCCTGCGGCGCGGCCAAACCAAACAGATCAACCTGACCGGCGGTCGCGTCGCGCGCGTCTTGTTCCGCAAGGTGCAACGCGGCCGGCAGACTGGCCATGAGGCTGGCGCGATTGTCGCCCAACGCGTCCATGGCGCCGGAGCGGATCAGCGCTTCCAGCACTCGGCGGTTGGCCTTGCGCATATCGATGCGCCGGCACAGATCAAACAAGTCACGGAAAGCGCCTTGCTCTGCGCGTTCGGCGATGATCCCTTCGATGGCGGCGAGTCCCACGCCCTTGATCGCGCCCATGCCGTAACGGATAGCATTCGCGCCGCTGACTGTGAAGGCATAGACGGAGTGATTGATGTCGGGCGGCGCGACGTCCAGTTTCATGTCGCGGCATTCATCGATCAGCGTGACCACCTTGTCGGTGTTGTCCATGTCCGCCGACAGCACCGCGGCCATGAAGGCGGCGGGATAATGCGTCTTCAACCATGCCGTCTGGTAGGACACCAGCGCATACGCGGCCGAGTGTGATTTGTTGAAACCGTAGCCGGCGAATTTCTCCATCAGATCGAAGATATAAGTGGCCGTCGCCGCTACCACACCACGCGCCTTGGCGCCATCGACGAAGACGGCGCGCTGCTTGGCCATCTCCTCCGGCTTCTTCTTACCCATGGCGCGGCGCAGCATGTCGGCTCCACCCAACGTGTAACCGGACAACACCTGCGCGATCTGCATCACCTGTTCCTGGTACAGAATCACGCCGTAGGTCGGCTTGAGGATAGGCTCGACATCGGGATGTGGGTATTCGACGACCTGCCGACCGTGTTTGCGCGCGACGAAGTCGTCGACCATGCCGGACTGCAAGGGACCGGGACGAAACAGTGCCACCAGCGCGATGATCTCTTCGAAGGTATCCGGCTGCAGGCGCTTGATCAGATCCTTCATGCCGCGCGATTCGAGCTGGAACACGGCGGTGGTGGCGCAGCGTTTCAGCAGGTCAAAGCTGGGCGCGTCGTCCATGGGCAGCGCGGTGATGTCGAGCGGCGCCTCGCCGCTCTCTCCGCGCGCGCGGTTAATGGTCTGCACGGCCCAGTCGATGATGGTCAAGGTGCGCAGGCCGAGGAAGTCGAACTTCACCAGACCGACGGCTTCGACGTCATCCTTGTCGAACTGCGTGACCGTCGCCGTGCTGCCCTGCTCACAATAGAGCGGCGTGTAGTCGGTGAGTCGCGACGGCGCGATCACAACGCCGCCGGCATGCTTGCCAGCGTTGCGCGCCAGACCTTCCAGCGAACGCGCCAGATCGATCAGCGTGTGGACATCGTCATCATCCTTGTAGAGACGGCGCAGTTCGTCTTCCTGCTCCAGTGCCTTGTCGAGCGTAATGCCTAACTCAAACGGAATTAGCTTGGCGATGCGGTCGACGAAGCCATACGGATGACCCAGCACGCGCCCGACATCGCGCACCACCGCCTTCGCCGCCATGCTGCCATAGGTGATGATCTGCGAGACGCGCTCGCGGCCGTAACGTTCGGCGACATATTCGATGACGCGGTCGCGGCCTTCCATGCAGAAGTCCACGTCGAAGTCCGGCATTGACACGCGCTCCGGATTCAGGAAACGCTCGAACAGCAAGTCATAGTGAATCGGATCGAGATCGGTGATGCCAAGCGCATACGCCACCAGCGAGCCCGCGCCCGAGCCACGGCCCGGGCCGACCGGCACGCCGTTGTTGCGTGCCCAGCGGATGAAGTCAGCGACGATCAGAAAATAACCGGGGAAGCCCATTCCGATGATGACATCGAGTTCCAGATTCAGACGCGCGACGTATTCCGCGCGCGTCACTTCCGTTTCAGCGACACCGACCAGGATGCGTTGCAGGCGCTTTTCCAGACCCTGGTGCGATTCAGTGCGCAGAAAGTCATTCACGTCCATGCCGGCCGGCACCGGGAATTCCGGCAGGACATTCTCGCCCAGCGTCAGTTCCAGATTGCAGCGCCGCGCGATCTCGACGCTGTTGGTCAGCGCCTCGGGAATGTCTGCAAAGAGTTCTGCCATCTCCTTGGGGCTGCGTAGATACTGCTGCTCGCTGTAATGACGCGGACGGCGCGGATCATTGAGAGTGCGGCCGTCCTGAATGCAGACGCGCGCCTCGTGCGCTTCGGATTCTTCGCGGGCGAGAAAACGCACATCGTTAGTGGCGACTACCGGCGCGTCGCAGGTCGATGCGAGCGCGACCGCCGCGTGCAAATACTCCTCCTCACCCATGCGGCCGGTGCGGGTGAGTTCCAGATAGTAACGTTGCGGGAACAGCGCCAGCCAGTCGCGCAGCAATTGATCGGCGCGTTCCGGCTGACCCGCCAGAAGCGCACGACCGACATCGCCCTCGCGACCGCCGGACAACGCGATCAGGCCGTCGCTGTGTCCGGCCAGCCAGCTTTTATCGATGCCTGGAATGCCGCGCACCTGGCCTTCCAGATAACTGCGCGTCACCAACCGCGTGAGATTGAGATAACCCTCCCGGTTCTGACACAGCAACACCAGCCGCGCCGCCTCGTCCTTGTGCCGCGCATCGCGCACCCACAACTCGACCCCGATGATCGGCTTGATGCCTGCATATTGCGCCGCCCGGTAGAACTTCACCATGGCGAACAGATTGGACTGATCGGTCACCGCACAAGCCGGCATCCCCGCAGTTGCACAAGCCGCCACCAGCGGCTTGACGCGCACCAGCCCGTCTACCAAAGAGTATTCGGTGTGCACGTGCAGATGGACGAAGCCGGGGTTCATGATGTAACTACTTTACCAGAGTCGGCGGGGTCTGGTGGCAGGCAAATCGGGATTGCCGCAGAGGCGCAGAGCACACAGAGGAGATTGAAAAAACTCTGGCCATTCTTTTCAGTGGCGTAGGGGCGGGTCTTAGACCCGCCCCTACGGTGAACCATCAACGCATAAGCTCACGCACCGGCCCGAATGTGCGGCGATGCACAGCACATGCCCCAAGTGAGCGCAATGCCTCCAGATGCGCCGCTGTCGGATAACCCTTGTGAATGGCAAAACCATAACCGGGGTATTGCTCATCGAGGGCCACCATCTCACGGTCGCGCGCTTCCTTGGCCAGGATCGAAGCGGCACTGATCTCAGCGACGCACTGATCGCCTTTCACCACGGCTTCAGCGCGGCAGGACAACAGCGGGCAGCGATTGCCGTCGATCAGTGCAAGATGCGGCACAGTGGCCAAGCCCGCGACGGCGCGCTGCATCGCCAGCAGCGTAGCCTGGAGGATATTGATGGCGTCTATTTCTTCGACTTCGGCACGGCCTACGCAGAAGGCCAGCGCCTTCTCGCGAATCTCTCCTTCGAGTGCCGCGCGCCGTTTTGCGCTGAGTTGCTTGGAATCCGCCAAGCCTTCGATGGGACGGTCCGGATGCAGAATCACCGCCGCTGCAATCACCGGTCCGGCCAGCGGACCACGGCCGGCTTCGTCGACGCCGGCTATGAGCAGCTTTGAGTGATGAATGTTTACTGATGAATACATTCGTTCTACTCCCCTCACCCTGACCCTCGGCACCCGCTCCCTGCGTTGCCCTACCTCCTGCATCCATGCAGTCGTCTCCCGTAGGGAGAGGGGGACTTAGTCTTTGAGTGGCGATTTATTTGCAGGTATCGTTCCGTTAATAAGTTCAAGCACAGCCTGCGCTGCCTGACGGCTGGCATCGCGACGCAACTCATGATGAATCGATGTGAAGACCTGTTCGAGTTGCGTCACGCGCTCAGGGCAGTCGAGAAAATCCAGCAGTGCCTGACCGAGGTTATCCGGCGTCACCTGATCCTGAATGAACTCCGGTACCAGCAGGCGGTTGGCGAGCAGATTGGGCAGCGCGAGGTACGGCGTCCTGACCAGTCGCTTCAGCAGCCAATGACTGAAGCCCGACAACCGATAAGCCATGACCATGGGCCGCTTCAACAGCAGCGCTTCCAATGTGGCGGTACCGGAAGCCACCAGCACGACATCGGCGGCGGCCATGACCTCGCGCGCGCGGCCTTCGATTATCGTCACGGGCAGATCCGGCGCAACCTGCTGGTGAATCTGTTCGAACATGAGCCGTGTCGCCGGCGTTGCCAAGGGCGCGGCGAAGCGTAACGCCGGACGACGCTCTCGCAACCACAGGGCGGTGCGTAGAAATGGCTCAGCAAGGTAACGCAGTTCACCGCGACGGCTGCCGGGCAGCAGCGCGACCATTTCACCGTCCGTCGCAAGACCCAACTCAGCACGCGCTGCCAACCGGTCGCTGCGCTCAGCGATGCTGTCGGCCATCGGATGACCAACGTAACGTTCACGCAGTCCATGCTCACGATAGAAGGCCGATTCGAAGGGAAACAGCGTGAGCATCAGATCGGCGGCGCGCGCGATGCCGCGCAGCCGGCCGCGCCGCCAGGCCCACACCGAAGGGCTGACATAATGCACGGTGGGAATACCCGCACGCTTCAGGCGCCGTTCCAGACCAAGATTGAAATCCGGCGCATCGATGCCGATGAAGACATCCGGTCGGGTGTTGCGGAAGTGACGCGCCAGATCGGCGCGCAGACGCAGCAAACGCGGCAGATGCCGCAGCACCTCAACAAGGCCCATGACCGAAAGTTCCTCGACGGGATGCAGCGCGTGACAGCCGGCGGCACGCATTCGCGCACCAGCGACACCTTCGAATTGCGCGTCGGGAAGCTTTTCACGCAGTGCCTCGATCAGGCCGGCACCGAGCAGATCTCCGGAGGCCTCGCCCGCGACGATGGCGATGCGCATAAAATCAGCTACTCATCTGATAATGCCGCGCGTTGCGTTCTTGATGAAATCCGCTAACGGCACCAGTTCAGCGCAGTCAACCGCCATAGCTTCGATCTGCACGATGGCGTCCTCGAAAAGCAGCTTGGATTTGTACAGCAGCTTGTAGGCCTGACGCACCTGGGTGATGACCTTGGTGCTGAAGCCGCGGCGCTTCAGGCCTTCCAGATTGATGCCGAAGGGTTTGGCCATGTGGCCCGAGACGGTCACATAAGGTGGCACGTCGCGGTTCACCACGCTGCCCATGGCAGTGAAGCTGTTGACGCCGAGGCGCAGGAATTGCGAGATCAGGGTGAAACCGCCGAGGATCACGTAATCGTCGACCACCACATGACCGGCGAGCGAGGCGGCGTTGGCGAAGATGGTGTGATTGCCGATCATGCAGTCGTGGGCGATGTGCACGTAGGCCATGATCCAGTTGTCGTCGCCGATACGCGTCAAACCCTGATCCTGCACCGTGCCGCGGTTGATGGTCACGGATTCGCGGATCAGGTTGCGGTCGCCGATCTCCAGGCGCGTCGGCTCGTCATTGTATTTCTTGTCCTGCGGCACTTCGCCCAGCGAGGCGAACTGGTAGATCCGGTTGTCGCGACCGATGCGCGTGACACCATTGATCACGACGTGCGGACCGATCCATGTACCGGCGTCGATCTCCACGTCCGGGCCGATGATGCTGAAGGGACCCACCTCGACACTGCTGTCAAGGTGGGCACGCGGATCGATGACGGCGCGCGGATCGATCAAGGCGCGAAGTTCCGCGCGGTGCACATCAGATCGGCGCTGGTGACCACCTTGCCGTCCACTTTGGCCTCGGTGCTGAACATCCAGATGCCGCGTTTGGATTTGATCAGCACCACGTCCAATATCATCTGATCGCCGGGCTCGACGGGCTGCTTGAAGCGCGCGTTGTCGATGCCGACGAAATAGTACAGCGAGTTGTCTTCGCGCTCGTGATCGGAACTGGCCATGGCAAGAATGCCGGTGGCCTGCGCCAACGCTTCCAGAATCAGCACGCCGGGCATCACCGGCCGCTGCGGAAAATGGCCGGGAAAGAACGGTTCGTTGATGGTGACATTCTTGAGCGCGCGCAGCGATTTTCCCGGCACGCACTCCAGCACCCGGTCGATCATCAGGAACGGATAGCGGTGCGGCAGGCGCTTCATCACCTCGTGGATGTTCATCGTACTCACTTTATTTTGTGTTTCTGTCTGATCCATTGGTGTTTCGCTTTGAGTTCAGGAAATCCGGGGGATTTCCTGTGTGGATAAATCTGGGTCGAAAGTCACGCTAGGCCTTCAGTGCCTTGATACTCTCTTCCAGTGCTTTGATTCGCGCAGCCATGTCGTCAAGCTTCCGGTAGCGGGCGATGCTGCGATGCCATTGCCGGTTGGTCTCGGCGGGCATGCCGGAGGAATACAGCCCCGGCTCGGTGATCGATTTGGTCACGAAGGTCATGCCGGTCAGATGCACATCGTCGGCGATTTCCAGATGACCGGCGATGCCGGCGCCACCGCCGACCGTGCAACGCTTGCCAATAGTGGCGCTGCCCGCAATACCGACACAGCCGGCAATCGCGGTGTGCGCGCCGATGCGCACGTTGTGCGCGACCTGGATCTGGTTGTCAAGCTTGACGCCCTCTTCGATCACCGTGTCGTCCAGAGCGCCGCGGTCGATGGTGGTGTTGGCGCCGATCTCGACATCATCGCCGATAGTCACCGTGCCGAGCTGCGGCACGCGGACCCAGGTACCGGCATCGCCGGCCAAGCCGAAGCCGTCGCTGCCGATCACCGCGCCGGGGTAGATCAGCGCGCGTTTGCCGATGCGCACATCGTGGCACACGGTGACGCGCGCCTCCAGGCGACTGCCCGCACCGATGTGTGTGCGCGCGCCGATTACGCAGCCCGGACCGATGAACACATCCGCATCAATCACCGCACCCGACTCGACCACGCTGTGCGGACCGATCCAGGCACTGGCCGCCACCTGGCTGTCGGCCTCGACCACGGCGCTGGGGTGCACGCCCCGGCGCAGCGGCGGCAACGGATACAGCAGCGCGGCGACCCGCGCATACGTCAGATGCGGATTGGCACTGACCAGGGCCGGCACGCCGCAGTCGGCCAGATCTTCCTGACGCAGTATCACGGCCGAGGCCGCGGTGGTGGCGAGATGGCGCCGGAAGCGCGGGTTATTCAGAAAGGCGATGGCGCCGGGACGGGCCCGGTCGAGCGGAGCGACGCAGTCGATGCGGCACGCCGCATCGCCGTGCAGTTCGGCACCTACCTGCGCGGCCAACTCACCCAGCGTCAACGCCATGCTCACAACGGACTCCAGCCTGGCTACTTGGCATTGCCGGACTTGAGCTGCTGCAGAACCTTGTCCGTAATGTCCACCTGCTCGCTGGCGTAGATCACGCCATCGCCGACGATCATGTCGTACTTCTCCTGCTTGGCCAGCGCCACGATCACTTCATAGACGCTGCGTTGCAGTTTGCCGAGTTCCTCGTTGCGGCGGATGTTCAGATCGTCACGGAATTCGTCCTGAGCATTTTTCAGCTCACGCTTGCGCGAGGTCAGGTCACGTTCCAGCTTGCGCTGTTCGGCGTCACTCATGGTCGCGGCGTCACGGCTCAGCTTGGTTTCCATTTCCTGGACCTTTTTCTGCTGAGCAACCAGTTCCTTCTCGCGCGCGGAGAATTCGTTTTCGAGTTTTTTGCGCGCCGCCTCGGCTTGCGGGGCCTTGTCGAGCAGTACGGCGGCGTTGACAAAGGCGACCTTGAAGTCACCGGCCTGCGCTGCCGGCACACCCGCGATGATCGCCATGACACCCAAAATCAACAATGCAGTTCTTTTCAAGTTACGTCTCCAGATGTAGATCGATTAATAAATAGCTCATACAGATAACTCAGATTCCCGTGCCGATCGAGAATTGGAAGATCTGGGTCTTGTCGCCCGGCTGGTCGCGGAACGGTTTGGCCAGACTGAACGAAAGCGGGCCGATCGGCGAGATCCAGATCGCGGACATGCCGGTCGACATGCGCAGATCACCGGCCTTGAAGTTGCCCTTGTCAAACACGTTGCCGGCATCGACGAAGGCGCTGATCCGGAATGACTTGACGTCCTTCATGAACGGCACCGGCAGGTACAACTCCATGTTGCCGACCACGCGCATCCTGCCACCCAGCGGCTCACCCGTGAGCACCGAAATCGGACCCAGGGTGTTGTCCTGATAGCCGCGTACTGAGTTCGCGCCACCGGCATAGTATTTCTGGAAGGGCGGCAGGTCGGTGGTCTTGCCGAAGCTCGCGCCATAGCCGACTTCACCGTTCAAGGCCACCGTCAGACGTTCAGTCAACGGGAAGTAATGCTGGTGCCGCACGCCGAGTTTGTAATACTCCAGATCCAAACCGGGCACACTGGTTTCAGCGGACAGCGAGGTCAGGTTGCCGCGATCCGGCAGCACGGCGCGGTTGCGGGTATCGTGCGCCCAACTCGTGCGCAGATTGACGTTGTTAAACTGGCTGCCGTTCTGACTGACGTAGCTGGTGATCTCCACAGGTGAACCCGCGGTGATATTCAGCTTGGTATTTTCATAACCGAGACTGGCATTGACGGTGTCGTCCTCGGAAATTGGTATACCGAAATTGACATCCCCGCCGAAGGCGTCGGTGGTGTAGTTGGCGATATTGGCCTGGGCGGCGTCGGTTTTGCGGTAGTACCCGGAAAAGCCCCGGCTCACGCCGTCCAGCGTGTAGTACGGATTGGTGTAGCCGACGCTGTAGATCGTGTTGACACGGCTGTTGTTGAAGGCCGCACTGACGCGGTTGCCGGTGCCGAGGAAGTTGTCCTGTGTGACGCTGGTATTGAACAGGAAGCCCTGGCCCTGCGAGTAACCGATACCCAGCGACAGCGTGCCGGAGGAGCGTTCGGTCACCGAATAATTGACGTCCACCTGGTCAGTGGTGCCCGGCACGGCCGGCGTCTCGACGTTGACTTCCTCGAAGTAGCCGAGCCGCTGCAGACGGGTGCGCGAACGATTCACTTTTTCGGTCGAGAACCAGGCGCCTTCCAGCTGCCGCATCTCGCGGCGCAGCACCTCGTCGCGGGTCTTGATGTTGCCGATGGTGTTGATGCGGCGCACATAGACGCGCTTGCCCGGATCGACGAAGAACGTCAGTGTGACCTGCTTGCTGTCCTTGTCGATATCGGGAATGGTGTTGACGTTGGCGAAGGCGTAGCCATCATTGCCGAGCCGCTCGCTGAGCTTGCTGGCGGTCTCGGTGGCCTGCTTGCGCGAGAAGATTTCGCCCGGCTGCACGGTGATGAACTTGGCGAGTTCGTCGGGCTTGACCACCAAGTCGCCGGCCAGCTTCACTTCCTTGACGGTGTACGGCTCACCCTCAGTGATGTTGATGGTGATGTAGATGTCCTTCTTGTCCGGCGAGATGGCCACCTGGGTGGAATCGATATTGAAGTTGATATAGCCGCGATCCTGGTAATAGGAACGCAGCGTCTCCAGGTCGGCGGAAAGCTTCTGCTTGGAGTACTGGTCGGAACTGGAGAAGAACGAGAACATCCGCGGCCCGGTGAGCTGGAAGGTGTCGAGCAGATCGTCATCCTTGAACGCATGGTTGCCGACGATGTTGATGCGCTTGATGCGCGCCACCTTGCCTTCGGAAACGTCGATCGCGATGCTGACCCGGTTGCGCTCCAGCGGCGTGACCGTGGTCTTGATCTTGACGCCGTACTTGCCCTGGCTGAAATACTGGCGTTGCAGTTCCTGTTCGACCTTGTCGAGCAGCGAGCGGTCGAAGGCCTGGCCTTCGGCGAAGCCGACATCCTTGAGCGATTTAGTGAGGGCCTTGGTTTCGATGTCCTTGTTGCCGGTGAACTTGATCTCGGCGATGGCGGGCCGCTCGACGACGCTGACCACCAGCACGTCACCCTGCCGATCCAGGCGCACGTCCTTGAAGAAGCCGGTCTTGAACAGGGCGCGGATGGCATCGGCGGCGGCGGCGCTGTCGATCTTGTCGCCAACCTTGGCCGGCAGGTAGGTGAACACCGTGCCCGCCGCGATACGCTGCAGACCATCGACGCGGATATCCTTGATGACGAACGGCTCGAAGGCCCAGGCGCGCGACAGGCACAGGACCGTCAACAGACATACTCCCAAGATCTTTTTCATTCTGACTCTCTTATGTCGCCAAATTGTGCTGCCATTCGCTTTCGGGATGGCGCCGGGTTCACTGCGCCGCTGCTCAATCACATGAACAATCGCGCCAGGTCGTTGTAAAACGCCACCGCCATGAGCATCATCAGCAAGCCGATGCCCACGGTCTGACCGAAATTCTGTACGCGCTCGGAGACCGGACTGCCTTTCACCAGCTCAATAAGGTAATACATCAGGTGCCCACCATCCAGTACTGGAATGGGCAATAGATTGAGTATTCCCAAACTGAGACTGATTATCGCCAGAAAAGCCAGGAATGACGAGCCGCCGGCGCTCGCCGACTGACCGGCATATTGCGCGATGCTGATCGGCCCGCTCAGATTCTTGACCGAGGCCTGCCCGGTGAGCATCTTGCCGAGCATGCGTAGTGTCAGCAGGCTCATGTCGCCGGTTCGTTGCAATGCGGCGCCGAAGGCCGCCACCGGCCCGTAACGGAATTCCGCACGCATGCCCTCGAACAAACCTTCCGGCACGCGACCGTAGGCGCCGATACGACCGATCACACCAGTCTCGCTCTGCAACGCATCCGGCTGTAGAGTGATATCGATGCGCTGCACACCGCGCTGAAGACTCACCGGGTAGCGCTTGCCCGGATGGGCCTGCACCCACTCGACCCATTGCGTCCAATCTTTGATCTCCTGCCCCGCCACCGACAGGATGCGATCACCGGCTTGCAGCCCGGCGCGCTGCGCGGCACCGCCCGGTTCGAGTTTGTCGATGACTGCGGGAAAACTCGGCCGCCAAGGTTGCAGACCGACGCTCTTGAGAAAATCCTCCTGACCGCCCAATGCTGCATGGCTGCCGATCAGCAAGGTCACCGAATGATCACCTTGTGCGGTGTGCACGTGCAGATCGATCCGGCCGTTCTCCATGGCACCGCCCAGCAGCGCCAGCGCCAGCGCATCCCAGGTCGGTGTATCACGGCCGCCGGCGGCGAGAATCCGATCACCGGCCTGCAGACCGGCCTGCTGTGCCGGCGTGCCCTGCTCCACCGCGCCCAGCACCGGTTTGAGTCCGGTCACACCGCTCATGAACATCAGCCAATAGGCCAGCACCGCGAACGCCAGGTTAAAAATCGGTCCGGCGCTGACCACCGCCATGCGCGCCGGCAGCGACTGCCGGTTGAAGGCCCGATGCAGTTCCTGCGCGGCGACTTCGCCCTCGCGCTCGTCAAGCATCTTCACATAACCGCCCAGCGGCAGCGCGGCGAGCACATATTCGGTCCCGTCAGTACCGCTGCGCCGCCACAGCGGCGGACCGAAGCCGATCGAGAAGCGCAGCACCTTGACGCCGACGCGGCGCGCCACCCAGAAATGACCGAACTCGTGCACCGTGATCAGCAGACCGAGCGCAATCAGAAAGGAGACGATGGAAATCAGAATGTCATGCATCAGGAGGCTGCGCGCTGCGCTTCGTGTTCAATCACCCGTTGCGCGCAGGCACGCGCAACCAGATCGTCTTCGACGATCACTGCCAGTGAGACCGGCGTGCGAGGCGTGAGTTCAGCCAGCACCTGTTCGATCACGGTCGGGATGGCGGTAAAACGGATGCGTCGTTCAAGAAAGGCCTGCACCGCGCATTCATTGGCGGCATTGAGCAATGTCGGCGCGGTGCCGCCGGCCCGCCAGGCCTGATAGGCGAGACGCAGGCAGGGAAAGCGTGCCAGATCCGGCGCCGCGAAATCCAGACGCGCGACACTGAAGATATCCAGTGCCTCGACGCCGGAAGCGATGCGCTCCGGCCAAGCCAGCGCATGCGCGATCGGCGTGCGCATGTCCGGATTGCCGAGTTGCGCCAGCACCGAGCCGTCCACATACTCGACCATGGAGTGGATCACACTCTGCGGATGCAACACCACTTGAATGCGCTCCGGCGTGGTATTGAACAGCCAGCAGGCCTCGATGACCTCCAGGCCCTTGTTCATCATGGTAGCGGAATCCACCGAGATCTTGCGGCCCATCACCCAGTTCGGATGCGCGCAGGCCTGTTCCGGCGTGACAGTGTGCAGTTCATCGAGCGGTGTCTCGCGAAACGGTCCACCCGAGGCCGTCAGCAGAATGCGGCGCACGCCGACCTGATCCAGTCCGCGGGCAAAATCGCCTGGCATGCACTGGAAGACCGCATTGTGTTCGCTGTCGATGGGCAGCAGCACGGCCTTGTGACGGCGCACCTCGTCCATGAACAGCGCACCGGCCATCACCAGCGCTTCTTTGTTGGCGAGCAGCACGCGCTTGCCGGCGCGCACTGCCGCCAGCGTCGGCGCCAGCCCGGCCGCGCCAACGATGGCCGCCATGACGCACTCGGTCTGCGGCAAGGCCGCTATCCGTTCGAGACCTTCGATGCCGCTCAATACCTGTGTCGCGAGTCCCTGCGTGCGCAGCCGTTGCGCCAGACGCTGCGCGGCATCGGCCTGCGCCAGCACGGCGTATTCCGGGCGATGCGCCAGACATTGTTCGAACAGCCGCTCGGCGTCGGTGTTGGCGGACAAGGCGATGACGCGATAGCGCTGCGGATGACGCGCGATCACATCCAGCGTGTTGACACCGATGGAACCGGTCGCGCCCAGCACCGTCACGCCCAGCGGCGTTTTCGTTGCGGAGGATTGCGTATTGAATGCGGACATTGGCGTTACAGATCCATCCAGTGCAGACCGAGCACAAAGATCGGCGCGGCCGCGGTCAGGCTGTCGATGCGATCGAGCACGCCGCCGTGACCGGGTATCAGCGTGCCGCTGTCCTTGACGCCGCGCTGGCGCTTGAACAGGCTTTCAAACAAATCGCCGACCACCGAGAACAGCGCGGTCACGACACACAGCGCGGCGAACGCGACGCGGCCTGAGCTTGGTACGCCCAGCGCGGTCGCGGCAAACAATGCGTAGACCGCCACCGCCAGCAGTGCGCCATACACGCCGACGCGGGTCTTGCCGGGGCTGATGCGCGGCGCGAGTTTGGCGCGGCCCCAGCGACTGCCGGCGAAATACGCCGCGCTGTCCGCCACCCAGATCAGCGTCAGCAGAAACAACAGCCGGTGGCTGCCGTGCTGCGCTTGCGCATGCAGCGCCAGCAACGCGACCCAGCACGGCACCAGAGTGAAAACGCCGGCGCAAGCCTTCATCAGCAGCACCACGGCACTCTCCTCGGCACCCAGTTGCGGGCGGCTCAACCAAAGTGTCGCCAGCAACCACCAAGCGCCGCTCACTGTGATAAAGAGCCACAGTGCCGCGGCATCATGCAGTACACCCAGCCAGCACAACCACAACAGCGCGGCGATGCCGGCCGCGTAGAGAAGTCGCATAGGTAATGTGGTCAGGTTCATGAGCTGGGCCCATTCATAGGCACCGAGTACGGCAATGACCGCGAGTATCACTGCCAACCAGCGCGTCTCCAGTGCCAGCACCGCATAGGCGATGCCGGCGATCAGCACCAGCGCGGTCAGCAGGCGCTGTTTAAGCACCCTTGAGGCGCTCCACTTGTTCGCCGGTGTGACCGAAGCGGCGCTGCCGCCCCGCGTAGGAGTGCAATGCCTGGTTGAAGGCCACGGTATCGAAATCCGGCCACAAGATGTCCGTGAAGTACAATTCGGTGTAGGCCAGTTCCCAGAGCAGGAAATTGCTGATGCGCTGTTCACCGCCGGTGCGGATGAACAGATCGGGTTCGGGCAGATCGGCGAGCGAGAGCGCGGCGCCGAGGCGCTCCACCGTCAACTCCTCGGGCGCCAGTTCGCCGGCGTGCACCTGCGCGCACAAACGCCGCGCCGCGCGTGTGATGTCCCAGCGTCCGCCGTAATTGGCCGCGACCACCAGAGTGAGACGGGTATTGTCGGCCGTGAGTTGTTCGCCGGCAGCGATATGCTCGCGCAGCTTGTCACCGAACTGTTCCCGGTCACCGATGATGCGCAGCCGCACGCCGTTCTTGTGGAGTTTTTTGATCTCGCGCTGGAGAGTGGTCAGAAACAGCTCCATGAGCAGGCCGACCTCGGTCTTGGGACGGCGCCAGTTCTCACTGCTGAAGGCGAACAGCGTCAGCACTTCGACACCGCGATTCATGCAGGCCTCGACCACGCGCCGCACCGATTCCACGCCGGCCTTGTGACCGAAATTGCGCGGCAGTTTACGCGCCTTGGCCCAGCGCCCGTTGCCGTCCATGATGATCGCCACATGGCGAGGAAAGGTACTGGCGAGACGCGCGTCGTCGGGGCTTGAAGGGGAAGTGGACATAGGGTGTTTAGTGTAATCCCTGTACTCTGGCATGGCGAGTCGGGAAAGTCCCGGCGCGGGTTCGATGCGTGTTGCCGCAGTGCCGGACGCGTTGCCGCAATCGTCGGCAGCGTCCACCGGAGTTCACTCAGACTTCCATCAACTCAGCTTCCTTGCCTGCCAGCACCTTGTCCACTTCGGCGATGTATTTGTCGGTGAGCTTCTGGATGTCGTCCTGCGCGCGCCGCTCCTGATCTTCAGAGATGAGCTTCTCCTTGAGCATGTCCTTGAGGTCGTTGTTGGCGTCGCGGCGGATATTACGGATCGCCACGCGGGCGCCTTCGGCCTCGTGACGCACGACCTTGGTCATGTCGCGGCGGCGTTCCTCGGTGAGCGGCGGCAGCGGTATACGGATCACCGTGCCCGCCGTGTTCGGCGTGAGGCCGAGATTGGCGGCCATGATGGCCTTCTCGATGGCCTGCACCATGCCCTTCTCCCAGGGCGATATCACCAGTGTGCGGGCATCTGCGACGCCGACATTCGCCACCTGATTGAGCGGTGTGTCGTTACCGTAATAGCTGACCGTGACATGGTCGAGCAGACTGGTGTGGGCGCGACCGGTGCGCAGCTTGGTGAGTTCGTGGCGCAGTGAGTCGATGCTCTTGCCCATGCGCAGTTCGGCGTCTTTTTTCAGTTCTTCGATCATGCGGCCTTCCCCTGTTGCACCAAGGTTCCGATGTCCTCGCCGCGCACCGCTTTCAGCAGCGCGTCCGGCGCGTTGACATCAAAGATACGCAGCGGCATGTCATGGTCGCGGCACAGCACCACGGCGGTGGTGTCCATAACCATGAGCCGGCGCGCGATCACTTCATCGTAGCTGAGGCGCGTGTAGCGTTCGGCATCGGGGTGTTTCATGGGATCGGCGGCGTACACGCCATCGACCTTGGTGGCCTTGAACAGCACGTCGGCGCCGATTTCGATGGCACGCAGACTGGCCGCTGAATCGGTGGTGAAGAACGGATTGCCGGTGCCGGCCGCGAAGATCACCACGCGGCCTTTCTCCAGATGCCGTACGGCGCGGCGGCGGATATAGTCCTCGCACACCTGATTGATGCGGATCGCCGACATGACGCGCACCTTGAGACCGATTTTCTCAATGGCATCCTGCATGGCGAGCGCATTCATGACGGTAGCCAGCATGCCCATGTGATCACCGGTGACGCGGTCCATGCCGGCATCCGCTGACAGACTGGCGCCGCGGAACAGATTGCCGCCGCCGATCACCAGCGCCACCTGGACGCCAAGTTGCGTGCAGGCCTGCACATCGGCGGCCAGGCGGTTGAGCACCTTGGCGTCGATGCCGAAGTTGCCCTCGCCTTGCAGGGCTTCACCGCTGAGCTTGAGAAGGACACGTCGGTAGGCGGGCTTGGTCATGGGTGACGGGTTCGCAGGTTCCAGTTCAGTTGCAATGGGTATCGCGTCTCGAAAAAATCGCGGTGCGGAACAGCGCTCCTGCTGATCAGGAGCCGCGCACCTGCGCCATGACTTCCTCGGCGAAGTTCTCGGATTTCTTCTCGATGCCTTCGCCCAATTCGATACGATCGAAACGCTTTACCGTGGCATTGGCGGTCTTGAGCAATTGCTCGATGGTCTGATCGGGGTTCTTGACGAACGGTTGACCGAGCAGTGTGACCTCACCGAGGTATTTCTTGATACGGCCCTCGACCATCTTCTCGATGATCGCGGCGGGTTTGCCGCTGGCCTCGGACTGCGCGGCGAAGATATCGCGCTCCTTGGCGAGCAGTTCAGCCGGCACGCCGCTGGCATCGACGCACACCGGACGGCTGGCGGCGATATGCATGGCGATATCCTTGCCCAAGGCGGCATCACCGCCTTCGATCTCCACCAGCACGCCGATGCGGGTGCCGTGCAGATAGCTGACAACGCTGCCGTTGGCACTCTGGTAGCGCACAAACCGGCGCACGCTCATGTTCTCGCCGAGCTTGGCGATCAGTTCGCGGCGGGCGTTTTCGACACTGACACCGCCGTCAGTGAGCGGCAATGCCAGCAGGGCTTCGACATTGGCGGGATTGTCCTTCAGCACGCGTGCAGCGACTGCACGGGCAAAGGATTGGAAATCGTCGCCCTTGGCGACGAAATCGGTTTCGCTGTTGACCTCGACTAGCGCGGCGCGCTTGCCGTCCGCCGCGGCCTCGACCACGATCAGGCCTTCGGAGGCGACGCGGCCGGCCTTCTTATCAGCCTTGGCCAATCCGGCTTTGCGCATCAGTTCGATAGCGGCTTCGATATCACCACCGCATTCGACCAGTGCCTTCTTGCACTCCATCATGCCCGAGCCGGTGCGCTCGCGCAGTTCTTTGACCAGCGCTGCTGTGATTTCCATGATGCTTGAACCTCGATAAATTCTATATTGGATGCGATAGAGCACGGTGCGCGCTGGCGGAGCCTTGACCGCTTCACACTCCCTGATCGCTCCCAGCCGGGGAGCGGGCGCGCGGCACGCCATCCCTGGCACGCCCCGTGGTCTGATTAAATAAGCTTACTCAGCCGCCGTGTCGTCGCTCGGAACGGCCTTGGTTTTGCTGGTCACGACCACCGGCTTCTTCGCGGCAGGCTTCTTCTTGACGACCGGACGTTCCTTCCTGGCACCCGGCTTGGCGGCAACGCCACCGTCCTCGTCGAGTTCGATGAAGTCGTCGCCGGCACCGGCCGGCATCAACGCCTGCGTGCCACGACCGTCCAGCACCGCCTGCGCGGCGCCCTGCACATAGAGTTGCACCGCGCGGATCGCGTCGTCATTGCCGGGAATGACGTAATCAACGCCTTCGGGATTGTTGTTGGTGTCGACCACACCGACCACCGGGATGCCGAGCTTGGCGGCTTCGGTGATGGCGATCTTTTCGTGGCCCACGTCGATGACAAACATGGCATCGGGGAGATTGGGCATGTTCTTGATGCCGCCGAGGCTGCGATCCAGCTTTTCCATCTCGCGGCGCAACATCAGACCTTCTTTCTTGTTGAAGCGCTCGATCGAGCCGTCGCTCTGCATGGCCTCAAGCTCTTTGAGACGCTTGATGGACTGTTTGATGGTCTTGAAATTGGTGAGCATGCCACCCAGCCAGCGGGTATCGACATACGGCATGCCGCAGCGGGCCGCTTCTTCGCGGATCGCTTCGCGCGCCGCACGCTTAGTACCGACGAACAGTATGGTACCCTTGCGTGCCGCGAGACTGCCGATGAAGTTCATCGCATCGTTGAACAGCGGCAGGGTCTTTTCCAGATTTACAATGTGGATTTTGTTGCGTTCGCCGAAGATATACTGAGCCATCTTCGGGTTCCAGTAACGGGTCTGATGACCGAAATGCACGCCAGCTTCCAGCATCTGGCGCATGGATGTAGTAGCCATGAATTACTCCAATTATGTCAGGGTTAGGCCTCCATGCGTCCCATCCCACAACCGCCTCTATTCAGAGAGCGGCACCCTGCGGGCTGTGTCGACGCATGTGCGGATTTGCTAATTAAGCGCGCGCTTTATACCATGAAACCCCCGGGAACAACAATCGCAAAGCCGATCGGACCCTCCCGCCAACCCCTCCAACGCGTTCGAGACCATGACCGTAACCATCAAATCTTTCGAAGAAATCGCCAAAATGCGCGTTGCCGGCCGCCTCGCGGCCGAATTGCTGCAGATGATCCGCCCGCACGTCCAACCCGGCGTGACCACCGACGAACTGGACAAGCTCTGCCACGATTACATCGTCAACGTGCAGCAGGCCATCCCGGCACCGCTCAACTACCGCGGCTTCCCGAAATCGATCTGCACCTCGGTCAACCACCAGGTCTGCCACGGCATCCCCGGCAACAAGCGCCTCAAGAACGGCGACATCGTCAACATCGATGTCACCGTGATCAAGGACGAATATCACGGCGACACCAGCAAGATGTTCTTCGCCGGCGAAGCCTCGCCGCAGGCCAAGCGCCTGGTGCGCGTTACCTATGAATGCATGCGCCTCGGCATCGAGATGGTCAAACCCGGGGTGCGCCTCGGCGATATCGGTCACGCCATCCAGACACATGCCGAAAAAAACAACTGCACGATCGTGCGCGAGTACTGCGGCCACGGCATCGGCCGCGTCTTCCACGAAGAGCCGCAGGTGCTGCACTACGGCACGCCCGGCACTGGCTTGGTGCTGGAGCCGGGCATGACCTTCACCATCGAGCCGATGGTGAATGCCGGCAAACGCCAAGTGAAGCTGCTGCCGGACGGCTGGACCGTGGTCACCAAGGATCACAGTCTGTCGGCGCAATGGGAGCACACGATCCTGGTGACGGAGACAGGTCACGAGGTGCTGACGATTTGTCCGGGCGATGATATTTAAACGGGTCATTGAATGGATAACCTCCGACACATGGGCACCTTCTGGATCATCGGCATCGTCATCAATGTCGGACTGACCGTCGCGGCGCTGGTCTGGGTGTTGCGTCAGATGAAGCCACGCCCCAAGAACAAAGATCCCGACTGAGCAGTCGCCAGCGCAGCGGTCTATATTCTTTAATATAGGACCAGGGAGAGTGGGAGCATGCGCAGCAACACGCTCATCCGCATTTGCATCGGCCTGCTGGCCGGTTGTCTGTCGTCGTCCGGCGGCAACGCCGCCTCGGAGGAACCCGCCATGTCGCTGACATTGACTTCGACCGCGTTCGCACACCAATCCAGCATCCCCGCACGCTACACCTGCGACAGCAAAGACATCTCGCCGCCGCTGAGTTGGCACGGCGTGCCCGCCAAGGCGCACAGCCTAGTGCTGATTGTCGATGATCCCGACGCGCCCGATCCGGCCGCGCCGCGCATGACCTGGGTGCATTGGCTGCTCTACAACCTTCCCGCCATCGATAGCGTACTCGCGGAGAACGCATCCGCCGCCGACCTGCCAGCCGGCACACGCATAGGCGTCAACGACTGGCAGCGCAGCGATTATGGCGGCCCCTGCCCGCCCGTCGGCCGGCACCGTTACTTCCATAAACTCTATGCGCTCGACATCGTCCTGCCTGATCTTGGTAAGCCCGACAAGGCACGGCTCGAGCAAGCGATGCAGAACCACATCCTGGCGCACGCGGAACT
>JBGPWJ010000040.1:0-14856 GCA_041492115.1 Gammaproteobacteria bacterium | reverse complement strand
CTGAAGATACTGCTGGCGCGCGGTACCGTCCGCAGCGCGCCACAGGGTCTGCAATTCGACGCCTACCGGGGGCGCCTCGCTCATACCTATCGGCCGGGTGGCAATCGCCATCCCTTACAGCGCCTCGGATTGGCCATCGCGCGACGGCAATTGTCGCGCATGGCCGGGCATGCGGAATCAGTCTCGACGGCGGCGCCGATCGACCCTCTGCTACGGGTGCTCGATGCCGCGCGCTGGGCCCCGAGCGGTGACAACGCCCAGCCTTGGCGGTTTGAAATCCTTGGTGAACGGTCCCTGGTGGTGCACGGCCATGACACCCGGGCGGAGTGTGTCTATGACCTGGAGGGACATGCCAGTCAGCTCTCCCTGGGCATGCTGCTTGAAACGCTGACCATCGCCGCCAGTGCCGAGGGCTGGCAAGCCGAGATAACGCGTCAAATGGACAGGAATGTAACCCGGCCCGCCTTTTCAGTGCGCTTGATCGAGCAGCCGACGATCGTACCCGATCCCCTGCTGCCGTATGTGCGGGCACGCTGCGTACAGCGCCGGGCCATGCGCATGCGACCTCTGCATGTGCGCGAAGTAGCGGCCCTTGAGGCTTGTCTGCCCTCAGGTTATCGGGTGCAGTGGTTCGGCACATGGCGTGCGCGTCTGCGTGCTGCACGCCTGGCCTTTACCAGTGCCGGACTGCGTTTGACATTGCCGGAGGCCTATCCGGTGCACCGTGATGTCGTTGACTGGGATAATCCGGCCAGCCCGGATCGTATACCGGCCGCCGCCGTCGGTCTCGATCCATTGACCTTGCAGCTGATGCGTTGGGTAATGCAGCGCTGGGAGCGGGTCGCGTTTTTCAACCGCTATCTGGCGGGCACGCTCCTGCCACGTCTGCAACTCGATCTGTGGCCGGGACTGGCCTGCGCGGCGCATTTCGCCTTGCTCGCTCCCCGGCAACCGCAGGGCATCGACGACTATGTCGCCGCCGGTCGCGCCATGCAGCGCTTCTGGCTCTGTGCTGCACGACTCGGACTCTACATTCAACCGGAAATGACTCCGCTGATTTTTCATGAATACATGCGGGGAGGCGTGCGTTTTTCGCGGCATGAAGCGATGTATGAACACGCCGCCACCGTCTCGCGAGGGCTGACAGAACTGCTCGGCGCGCCGGGTGCGGCGTCGGCGGTATTCCTGGGCCGTATTGGCGCGGGTCCGGCGCCGACCTCCCGGTCCATGCGTCGTCCGCTGGATGAGTTACTGCTGAAAGACCCGACTCAGAAGGCGTAGCGCGCCTCGCCCACAACCCGATCGTTGCGATCGAACTGACCGAACAAGCCGGTGTCCGGCCCGTGAAACAGGTCGAATCCGACAGCCAAGCGCCAATGGCCGTCGACATGCCAGGTCAGGCGCGGACGTACCATGCCATCGTTGCGGTTGAGACTCTGGATCCACAGCACTTCAGGCTCAAGCTGCCCGTCGAAGATCTTGGTGCTGGCAAAGAAGCTCACGCCGCTCTCCGTCTTGTCGGGGATCATGTCGGGGTCGTGATCGGGAAACCAGCGCTGGAAGAATTGCACGTTCAGGTGCGCGCCGCGCTCGGTGACGTGTTCAAGCCCGACGATGTAATCCAACTGGTCCTGACGCACCACGCCATCGGCATCGCTCAGACGGGTGACATTGAACCAGCGGTCGCGGGTATAGACAGCCTCGGCTTTGAGCACGCCTAGGTCCATCTCCTTGGCCACGGTCAGACCGTACTGGTGGATCTTGTCGTGTTCGGGCTGGTAGCGCAGCAGGGGAATGGGTGAGCTGACCACTTCGCGGAAGAAGGTCGGGCTGGCATCCTCGCTGCGGTAATAGAAAGCTGACAGATCCCAGCCTGCGGTCAGATAGGAATAACGCGCGCCGTAGGCGCTGTTCGACAGATTTCGCGAAGGAATCTTCTCGTCCGCTATCGCGATGCCATAGCCGGGCGGTGGGGGAGGCGGGTAGGGGTAAAAGTCAGCGCCGGGTTTGCCGATCTCGTCATAGCTCATATACGGGATCCATACCAGTTCGGCATGCGACTTGCCATGGAAATACTCGCTGCGGATGGCCCACTGCGGGATGCGCAGCAAATCGAAATCCTGGGCGACGAATTGGCGCAGATCTTTGGCTGAGACCACGTCGGCGAAGAACAGGCCGACCATCTCCCCCCAGATGATGTGCTGGCGGCCGAAGCGGAAGTCCCAGTCGCCGGCCGAGTAATCCAGATAAGCCTCGCGCACGCTGGCGTGGAAATCCTGATCATCGCGCACGGCCTGGGGATAAAACCTGCTGTTGCTGTTGTCATAGAGTGGGTCGTAGGCCAGACGCGCATTCAGTTTCCATTGCAGCGCGGGTGTCAGGGAGCCGCCGCTGCCCAGTTCGAACAGTTGGCGCAGCTTTGACCAGTGAGCGGTGCGCGGATAGGTATAGGCGAACTCGGATTGGTAGAATCCCTGCCAGCCCGCGAAGGCCGTCCCAGCGGCGGCGGGGGTATGAGGTGTGCGGCGGGTTGCCTCTGTGCCGCGTGTGGCGGCGGCAATATCGGTGGCAGGGTGGGCATCGGCTGTCTCGATGCCCGGCGACGGGCCAGCCGCAACCGCTGCGGTGGCGGGTAGGTGGTATTCGCGGACATACCCTTTCCAACCCAGTGCCGCCAATCGGATCCGTGCGGCGTCGGCTTGGGTCTGGTCAGTGAAATGTCCGACAATCACCCTCGTCAGGGTCTCGCCATCGAGAGGAGGCAAGACCTGAAGCGTGGTAAAACCGGCGGCGGCTACGCGTTGCGCGGCCAGTTCGGCATTGACGGGCTGACGGTAAGCGCCTATCTGTATACCCAGTTCAGCCTGGATCAGGGAGGAAAAGGTCAGTGCCAGCAGGGCGGTGAGTGCTGGCAGACTTCCTGTGTGTCGTGAGTTATGCAATCTCATGGACAGAATCCGTATAGGGAGGTGTAATATAAACGCAGAGTTAATCGAAGTGAAGGGACTAGGACTTCAGTACAGTTTCTATCCCTTTTAAAATTTTGGATAATCTGCCGCTAATATGTCGCCATGACGTATCATGAACAATGCTGGCAGAAGAAAAGAACTGGTTGAGATATATTTCATAACAAACTTAATTCGTATAGATTATTAATCCCGTCCTCGTAACTTTTACCGTTTCTTGTGACGGGTGCATCATGTCACCGTGTGGTCCGCAAAGGATGCCCAAGGAATGAACGATCTGTCCCACTGTGAAAAGCTCTGCGATTCAAAACTTGTGTATTTATCTTCGTCAGTGAGTGGGACCTATTGCGCGGCACCGTCACATCAGGCACCGGAGAGACCAAGGCGTTTATGTTTTATCAGACAAACTGTTTAGCCAGGGGGGTATGCCAGTGAATATCAAGTCCGTCCTTTATCATGCAACGTTGGCAGTTTCCCTCGTTGCGTCCATCACCTTGATCAGCGCCTGTGCCAGTCATTATCCAAAACTGGCGGGTGGTGCGCCGAGTGCCACCAAGACACCGGATTACATCATCGGTCCAGGCGATAACGTGAATATTTTTGTCTGGCGTAATCCCGAATTGACCTCCACCGTACCGGTACGCCCTGATGGCAAGATCACCACGCCCTTGGTGGAGGATGTGCCGGCGGCCGGCAAAACCCCGACGCAGTTGGCGCGGGACATGGAAAAGGCGCTCGGGACCTACGTGAAAAATCCGGTGGTCACGGTTATCGTTACCGGATTTACCGGACCCTACAGTCAGCAAATCCGCGTCGTCGGTCAAGCGGCGCATCCGCAGGCCCTGTCCTATCGTGATCGTATGAGTCTGCTGGATGTGATGATCGCCGTGGGCGGTATCAACCAATATGCGTCCGGCAATCACGCCACCATTGTGCGTATGGTCAAAGGCCATAGGCAGCAGTTCGTGGTGCGTATCGACGACCTGCTCAATGAAGGTGACATGTCCGCCAATGTCGATATGCTACCGGGTGACATCCTGATCGTCCCGGAGGCTTGGTTCTAACCGACCAGCGTAGAAGAAAAGCGTAGAAGAAAAGAAGATATGGCAATGGAGTCAGGCGAGCGGGTGGCCTATGCATGATCTACTAGAAAAAATACTGCACCATGTCCACGGTGTCTGGCGTTATCGCTGGTACCTGTTGCTGGTGGCTTGGCTCACCTGCATTGTGGGTTGGACGGCGGTGTATCTGCTGCCCGATCAGTATGCAGCCTCGGCACGGGTTCACATCGACACCCAATCCGTACTCAAGCCGTTGCTTGCCGGTCTGGCCGTGAACACCGATTCGCGCCAGCGCATAGCGATGATGACGCACACCTTGCTGAGCCGCCCCAACCTTGAAAAGTTGGCGCGCATGACCGATCTCGATCTGCGTGGCAAGAATCCCGAGGAGATGGAGGACCTGCTCAATGGACTGCAAAAGAGCATAAAAATCGAGGGTGGCGAGCGCGAGGATCTTTACACGCTGTCCTATGAGAACAAGGATCGCCAGATCGCCAAGCGGGTGGTGCAGTCGATGTTGACCATCTTCATGGAGGGGGCGATGGGGGATAAGCGGACCGATACCGATGTCGCACAACAGTTTCTGTTGCAGCAGGTCAAGGATTACGAGAATCGCCTGACGCAGGCCGAGGAGCGCCTGTCTGAATTCAAGCGTAAAAATGTGGGTTTAATGCCCAGTGAAGGGAAGGATTACTTCACCCGACTGCAGCAGGCGCTGGGGGAGCTGGAGCAGGCCAAGCTGGCGCTACGGGAAGTCGAAAACCGCCGCGTGGAACTCAAGCGCCAGATGGAAGGCGAGGATGTCTCGGCTTTCATGGTGACGCGACCCTCGGATGATCCGATCGACACCCGCATCCATACCCTGCAGACGAGTCTCGACCAGTTACTGTTGAATTTCACCGACAAGCATCCCGATGTCATTGAAATCCGCCGGCGCATAGAAGATCTGGAGGCGCAGAAGAAAAAGGATGCGGCGGCTCTGGGTTCCAATGCGCTGAACAGTAACCCGATCTTTCAGCAAATGCAGATGTCGCTGGTGGAAGCGGAAGCGCAATCCGCCGCGCTCAAGGCGCGCGTCAGTGATTACCAAGCGCGTGTGGATCATTTGCGCGAAATGGTAAACACCATTCCCAAGGTCGAAGCGGAACTCAGCCAGCTCAATCGTGATTACGAAGTCAACAAGCGCAACTATGAGGCGCTGCTCAGCCGTCGTGAGTCGGCTACGATCTCCGAGCAGGCGGATATGACCGGTGACGACGTCAAGTTCCGGGTTATTGACCCGCCGCGTGTGCCGCTGGTGCCGTCTGGACCGAATCGTCTTCTGCTGATGAGCATGGTTTTGGTGGCGGGTCTCGGCGCCGGGTTGGCGCTGTCCTTCGTGCTCTACCAGGTCCGCCCCACTTTTGATGACCGTCGCATCCTCAAGGAAATAACCGGTTACCCGGTATTGGGTTCGATCTCGATCATCCGTACGCCGGAGATGCGCCAGAAGCAGTTGAGGGCGTTGGCGACTTTCAGCGTCGCGGGTTTCGTGCTCTTGATTGTCTACGGCGGTCTGATGGGTGTCTATGCACTCGATCTGAATATTGTCGGTGATATCGTCAAGTTGGTGGGGAAAAAGTCATGAGCACCATCGAAAGGGCCATTGAAAAACTGGATAATGCCGCGGCACAGGCCAATCTGAATGTTAATCTCGAACTTGAGACGGCCGCCCCCGCCAGTCATGCGTACGATGTGTCATCGAGCGAGACGCTCAGTGAATCGCTGCGGGATTCGGAGCTGTCGCGGGACAATCGCATCAAGCTCGATCTCAATCGGCTGCAGGCCGTCGGTATCGTAGATGCGGAAACCGGCAAGTCCAATCCGATCGCGGAGGAATTCCGAAATATCAAGCGCCCCTTGCTCATGCACGCACTGGGTCAGGGCGCGACTCAGGTCCACAATGCCAACCTGATCATGGTGACCAGTTCCCTGGCGAACGAGGGCAAGACCTTTACCTCCATCAATCTCGCCATGAGCATGGCAATGGAAATGGATAAGACTGTGCTGCTGATCGATGCTGACGTGGCGAAACCACAGATCGCGAATCGCTTCGGACTCACGGCGCGCAAGGGACTCACCGATGTATTGCTGGATCCGGGCATCGATCTGGCTGACGTATTGATCCGCACCGACTTTCACAATCTGGTTATCCTGCCGTCAGGCCGCCGCCACCCCCGCTCCACGGAGTTGCTCGCCAGCCAGAGCATGAAGCATCTGACAGAAGAACTGTCAACGCGCTATTCGGATCGTATCGTCATATTCGACTCGCCACCGATGCTGATTACCAGCGAGGCGCGTGTCCTGGCCGGATTGATGGGACAGATCGTGATGGTCGTCGAGGAATCAGTCACGCCGCAACCCCTGGTCAAGGAGGCATTGGCGATGCTGCAGAGCAACGAGATCGTCGGACTGGTGCTCAACAAAACCCGCCGTCGGCATGGCTCTGATTATTACGGCTACGGGTACTACGGCTATGGCCAGTGATTGCTGGGGTCGTCCAGTGAACGTGTCGACCCCCGCACGCGGATTGCTGCCAAGACCGGTGGCGCTGCTCGCGGTCTGCGCACTCGGTGTAACGAATGCGTTTGCAGGGAACTGGACCATCGTGCCCCGCATTTCCGGTTCCGAGACCTACACCGACAACGTTACCGAGGCCCACAGCAATACCCAATCGGATCTGATCACCGAGATCAGTCCGGGCATCAACATCAACGGCGCCGGCAAACGGCTCAAACTGAACATGGATTATCAGATGCAGAGCCTTTTTTTCGCCGCTAACAGCCACCGCGATCACACTCATCAGAACCTGGCGGCGAATGGCCAGGCGGAATTGCTGGAAGATCTTTTCTTTGTTGACGGGATGGCCTCGATCAGCCAGCAGCTCATCTCGGCGCAACAGCGGGTCAGTCTGGACAATTTTACCGCCAGCAGCAACCGCACCGACGTCAGGACCTACAGCCTCAGCCCTTATCTGCGCCATGACTTCAGCGGTTATGTGAACGGCACGCTGCGCTATACCCATGACGTCGTCGATTACAGTAATACCACGGTGGTGGATAATAGCGAAGCCAACTCCGTTCAGGCGGCACTGGCCAGCGGCCGGCACAGCGGACGACTGGGGTGGAATCTCAATTACAACGATCAGCGCATTCAGCGCGACAACCCCATCAACGACGCCACCTACAAGGATATGGATGGTGAAGTGCGGTATCTTCTCACTCCCAAGCTCAGCGCCGTGGTGCAGGGCGGGCGTGAGGAAAACGAGTACCGTTCTTCGCAGCCCATCGTCAATGGCAACTACTGGGCGGCGGGATTGGATTGGGTGCCCAACCACTATATAAAACTGCGCGGGTTGGATGGCAGCCGTTACAAGACCGCCGGCGTGACGCTGACGCCCAATGTGCGAACCGAACTGACCGCGACCTATCGCAACCGTGAAGTGGGTCGGAATCCTGGCCCGGCCTGGTCGGGCAACCTGACGCACCGTACGATCAATACCGTGTTGGAAGCGGGTTATCTCGTGGATACGGTAACAGCGCAGCAGCTGGCGCAGGAGCGACTAACGTTATTGGGATCGCACACTAACCCGAATACCGGTCAAATCAGCTATGTCTATCAAGATTCAAACGGGAATTTTCTTATCGCGCTTTCACCTGATCTTACCGGGATTTCTACCCTGACCAACGAAGTCATCGCCCGCAAGCGCGCCACGGCGGCGGTACATTACCACCGCCGCAAAAGCACCTGGCGCTTCGATATCTTTGATGAACAGCGCGTTTACCAATTCACCCAAAATGAAGAACGCGGTCGCGGCGCCCATATCTCCTGGGGATTGCAGCTCACCCCCCGCTCCCAGACGTTGGTGACGGTAGGCACGCAACGCAGCAGGTTCACTACCGGGTCGCAGCAGAGTGATTTTTACTTCATACAGGCGGGCCTGATGCATGAACTCAGCCGCGACGTCAGCGGCGGTCTCGACTACCGGTTCTTCAATCAGGATTCCAATGGTATCAGCAATGATTATCGTGAAAACCGCCTGATGGCGCGTCTCACCGTGCGATTCTGATCATGTACGATAAATTTTATTCGCTGACAGGCATGCCGTTCCGGCTCAGTCCGGACCCACGTTTCCTGTACCAAAGCCGCGCCCACACTAAGGCGTTGGCCTACCTTCGTTACGGTCTGCAACTCGGCGAAGGTTTCATGGTCGTCACCGGCGACATCGGCACCGGCAAGACCACGCTCGCGCGCAGTCTGGTCAACAAGCTCGAAAACAGCATGAGTACCACGCCGATTGGGCAGAACATCATCGCGGCGCAACTGGTCACCTCGCAGCTGGAATCAGATGACTTGCTGCGGATGGTCTGTAATGCCTTCGGTCTGCCCAGTCGCGATCTCAGCAAATCGGCGCTGATAACCGGCATCGAAAAATTCCTGCGCGACAGCGCGCGCGCCGGCAAGCGGGTGTTGCTGCTGGTGGACGAAGTCCAGAATCTGCCGACCGGCTCGCTGGAGGAATTGCGCATGCTGTCCAATTTCCAGGTCGGCGAGCGCGCGCTGCTGCAATGTTTCCTGCTCGGACAGGAGGAGTTCCGCGCCACCATGCAGGCCGAGGGCATGGAACAGTTCCGCCAGCGCATTATTGCCGCCTATCACCTGGGCCCCATGGATGCCGAAGACACGCGCAAGTACATCGAACATCGCCTGCGCACCGTGGATTGGAAGTCCGATCCCCTTTTCACCGACGACGCCATCGATGCCATCTATCAATTTACCAATGGTGTGCCGCGCCGCATCAACAACCTCTGCGACCGGCTGATGTTGTACGGCGCCTTGGAAGAACTGCACGAGCTCAACAAAGCGGCGGTCGATTGCGTTATCAGCGAACAACAGCTCGAGATTCCGCGTGTGGACCCGGCGTCGCGCACGGAAGAACCCGGGACGCCATCGTCTCAGGGCCGCGAGGTCCGTCTGCAACTGGCGAACACTTCCGTTTCCGATCCCGAGCGCCGGCTCGTCGCGCTCGAACGACGCGTCGAGGCACTGGAGGTGGGAGTGAAAAAGGACCGGGAGAAATTGCGCAAACTCATCATAATTTCCCTGCTGTCGGATGAAGAGAGCGATTTCAATAACGTCATGCGGCAACTCCGCAACAGCGACGGAGCCTGAGTGCGCCACGGCACTGCGGCGAATAATCCCGCGCGCGGTGCCCCATGCGGGCCCACTGGGTGTAATTATGCACGATCGTCACAGGCCGGTTGCTGACCGTAAGCAACCCAGTCACCCGCTATGACACACGCACTACCCGCAACACCCCGCGGCATGGTCAATGCCATGACCGTCGATGTGGAGGATTATTTCCAGGTCTCGGCCTTCGAGGGCACGGTACGGCGTGCGGACTGGGAAGGCATACCCTGCCGTGTCGAAGCCAATACGGATCGCATCCTTGCCTTGTTCGACAGCCATGGCGTCAAGGCGACCTTCTTCATGCTGGGTTGGGTGGCGCAACGTTACCCGCAACTGGTGCGGCGCGTTCTCGCCGCCGGCCATGAGCTGGCCAGTCATGGCATGTGCCATGTGCGGGTGACGACCCAGACGCCGGCGGACTTTCGCAGCGATGTCGTTGCCACCAAACATCTGTTGGAAGACATTGCCGGCGTAGCGGTGCGCGGTTATCGCGCCGCCAGTTATTCCATCGGCGCGGGTAACCTGTGGGCCTTCGGCGTCCTGGAAGAAGCCGGGCATGTCTACAGTTCCAGCGTCTATCCGATCCATCACGATTTATACGGCATGCCGCAGGCGCCCCGCTTCAGTTTCCGACCCGAAGGCGGTTCCCTGCTCGAAATCCCGGTGACCACAGTCCAACTGTTTGGGCACAATCTGCCTTGCGGCGGCGGCGGCTTCTTCCGCTTCTTCCCGTATGGCTACACCCGCTGGGCGATACGCCGTGTCAATACAATGGATCAGCAGCCCGGCCTGTTTTATTTTCATCCCTGGGAACTGGATCCGGCGCAGCCGCGCATGGAGGGTATCGGTCCGCGCACGCGTTTTCGGCACTATCTCAACCTGTCGCGCATGGAAACGCGCCTGCGCCGTCTGTTGCGCGATTTCAGCTGGGACCGCATGGATAGGGTCTTTCTCGACGCCGCACCCGCACCATCATGATGGTCGCAACGGGTACCTCAACCGGCTTGCGAATCGGTACGCTGGATGAGCGTACCGCCGCGCGCTGGGATGCATTCGTCGAGAGTTGCCCTCAGGCCACTTTTTTTCATCGCGCCGGTTGGAAGACGGTCATCGAGAAATCCTTCGGTCACACCGTGCATGGCCTGTTCGCCGAACGCGACGGTGCCTTGTGCGCCGTGGTACTGCTTGGACATATACGCAGTCGTCTGTTCGGCAATGCCCTCATCTCCAACCCATTCTGCGTCTATGGCGGTATCGTAGCACTGGATGACGCGGCGGCGGCGGCGCTCGATGAGGCCGCGTGCGCGCTGGCGCGGCGACTGGGCGTGGATTACCTGGAATACCGCAACCGTAGCCGGCAGTACCCGGCGCGCCCCAGCAAGGATCTCTACGTGACCTTCCGCAAGGAACTGGCGCCGACCGCGGAAGAAAATCTTCAGCGCATCCCGCGCAAGCAGCGCGCCATGGTACGCAAAGGCATGCAGGCCGGTCTGGTCAGTGTCATCGATGCCGATGTCGAGCGTTGTCATCGGTTGTATGCCGATAGCGTGCGCAACCTTGGCACGCCGGTGTTCGGAAAATCCTATTTCAGGAATCTGGCGCAACAGTTCGGTCCAGCCTGTGAGGTGCTGACGGTCACGCATCAGGGACGCGCCGTCAGCAGCGTGCTGAGCTTTTACTTTCGCGACGAGGTGCTGCCCTATTATGGCGGCGGCGGCAACGCGGCGCGCGATCTCAAGGCCAACGACTTCATGTACTGGGAACTCATGCGCCGCAGTTGCGAACGCGGCGTGCGGGTGTTCGATTACGGCCGCAGCAAACAAGGCTCAGGTTCTTACAGCTTCAAAAAGAACTGGGGCTTTGAACCGGAGCCCTTGTATTACGAATACCAACTGGTCAATGCCCGTTCCGTTCCGAATGTCAGCCCGACCAATCCGAAATACCGCTTGTTCATCGACCTGTGGAAACATCTTCCCGTGCCGGTGACGCGGCTTGTCGGTCCCTACATCGCGCGCAATCTGGCCTAAAGCAACAGCCATGGACGACATCCTGTATCTGGCGCACCGCATCCCTTATCCACCCGACAAGGGGGACAAGATCCGCTCCTATCATCTGCTGCGGCGCCTGGCGCGGGATTACCGCGTCCATCTGGGTGCATTCATCGATGACAGACGTGATCGCGCCTACATCGATAAGGTGCGTACGCTGTGTGCCGACACTTGCCTCATCGAGATGGCGCCGTGGCGTTCCCGATTGCTCAGCGCCAGAGGGCTGCTGACAGGCGAGGCGCTGACCCTGCCTTACTATCGCCATCGCGGGATGCGTGCCTGGGTGCGACAGGTGCTCGACAGGTACACGCCAAAGGCCGTGGTGTGCTTTTCGGGCGCGATGGCGCAGTATCTTCGCGACGTCGGCGACGGACCACGGCGGATAGTCGATTTCGTCGATGTCGATTCAGACAAGTGGCTCCAGTACAGCGCGACTCGGCACGGGCCCATGCGCTGGCTGTACCGACGCGAGGCGCGAACCTTGCTGGCCTATGAGCGCGCGGTGGCCGCGACCAGCGACGCCAGTATCTTCGTCTCACCGAACGAGGTCGCGCTGTTCCGGCGTCTCGCGCCGGAAACTGAAGCGCGGCTGGTGGTCATCGGGAACGGTGTGGATGTCGATTATTTCGATCCTCAGCGCGACTATGATAATCCCTACACCACACCTGGACCGGTTATGGTGTTTACCGGCGCCATGGACTACTGGGCCAACATCGATGCCGTCAGTTGGTTTGCCCGGGAGATTCTTCCCGGTGTGCGGCAACGCGTGCCGACGGCGTGTTTCGTTATCGTGGGTACGCGACCGGATGCGCAGGTGCGGCGCCTGGCGCAATTGCCTGGGGTGACGGTCACAGGCGCGGTGCCGGATGTGCGACCCTATCTGGCCCATGCGCGATTGGTGGTGGCGCCGCTACGCATTGCGCGCGGCATTCAGAACAAGGTCCTTGAAGCCATGGCGATGAACCGTGCGCTACTCGCCACACCCGCGGCGCTTGCCGGGATTGAACTGGACACGGATCTGCCGGTCCTGTGCAGCACGACCGCGGTGCAACTGACCGAAGCGGCGGTTGCGGCCCTCACGTCTTCATCCGCCGGCGCGGACGACCGGCGCGCGCGCACCTGGATTGCGGCACACTACGGTTGGGACGCGCAACTGGACCGTTACTCGCGGCTGTTGCAGGGTGCGTTGCCAGGCGCTATGACACGAACCGAAGGTGCGGCGGCATTGATCGATGTGATTGGAGGAGTGCATGACTGAAACGGCAAGCTACACCGATGCGGCCGCCGGCAAGGCGGTCTGGACGCGCCGGCTTGTTCTGTGTGGCCTGCTGATCGTGTCAGTGCTGCTGTTGTTTCGCGAAACCCTTTACTCCCTCGTGGCGATTTGGTGGCGTTCCGAGACCTACGCGCATGGCTTTGTCATCGCGCCCATCAGTCTCTATCTGATCTGGCGTCAGCGTGAAATTCTGGCATCGCTGCGGCCCGCCGTCGACTTGTGGGCATTGCCGGTGCTGCCGGTGCTCGGATTCATTTGGCTGCTCGGTAACATCACCGATGTATTGATCGTGCAACATTTCGTACTGGTGGCGTTTGTGCCGGCCCTGGTCTGGCTGTTGCTCGGTAGGCAGGTGCTGCGTGCCTGGATCTTCCCGCTGGCATTTTTGTTCTTTGCCGTACCGTTCGGCGATTCGCTGATTCCAACGTTGATCCACTACACCGCGACCTTCACCGTCAAGGCCCTGCAGCTGACCGGTATCCCGGTCTACTGGGAAGGCAATCATATCAGCCTGCCCAGAGGCGAGTGGTCGGTCGCTGCGGCCTGCAGCGGCATCCGCTATCTCATTGCCTCGGTAACCACCGGCGTTCTGTACGCCTATCTCAGCTACCGCAGTCTCTGGCGCCGGCTCGCCTTCATTCTGCTGGCAGTGATTTTTCCTGTCATCGCCAACTGGATGCGGGCGTACATGATCGTCATGATCGGTTACTTAAGCGACATGAAACTCGCCACGGGCATCGACCACATCATTTACGGCTGGATATTTTTCGGCTTTGTCATGTTGCTGCTGTTCTGGATCGGCTCGTTTTGGCAAGAACCGGCGGGGCAGTCCGCACGGGTGATTCACACACAGGCGGGCGATAGCGGACCCGGCAAAAGCCGGTTTGCCGCCGCCGCCGCGCTGCTGCTGTTGGTGATCTGGCCGGCATGGTCCCAGCATATCCTCGCCCGAGAGGTGGATTCCGTTC
Organism: Gammaproteobacteria bacterium; assembly: GCA_041492115.1. Classification (GTDB taxonomy): domain Bacteria; phylum Pseudomonadota; class Gammaproteobacteria; order JBBQDK01; family JBBQDK01; genus JBBQDK01. The sequence goes on along the minus strand of JBGPWJ010000040.1, from coordinate 1,308 downwards.
CGGCGGCCTATCTGCGGGCGCCGGATCTGCCGACGTGGCATCGCGAGGCTACGCCCTTCACGGATTGGCAACCACGCTTTATCGGTCCATCCGCCACGTTGCGCCAAACCTATAGCCGCGCGGGCAACCCGGTCGGAATGGAGATCCTGTATTACAGCGCCGAGGCACAGGGCGCGGAACTGATCAACTCGCAAAACGTGCGTGTCACCGAAAAGAGTGCCGATTGGCGCGAAATCTACACGCGGTCGGCCGCGGTCGGTCTGCCCGGCCTCACGCGGGTAACAACCAGCCGTTTGAATGGAGATTCGCTAGCGTTGCTGATATGGCAGTGGTATTACATCGATGGCGCCTGCACCGATAATCCCTACATGGCCAAACTGCTGGAAGCGCGCGCCCGGTTGTTTGGCCGCGTGCAGCCCTCCGCGGCGCTGTTTATCTATGCGCCGATACAGGAAGACGAGACCAAGGCGCGCACGGAGCTGCGGGATTTTCTCCGCATCCTGCTGCCGCGCATGACGGCGTTGTGGAGCGCGAGGCCGTGACATTGGCGCCGATCAGGCCAGAGCCGACCGCGCACAACGCGACGGACACACCGCTGATCGCCCATGTCATCCACCGATTGGCGGTCGGCGGTTTGGAGAACGGCCTGGTCAATCTCATCAATCACATCCCGGCCGGCCGCTACCGCCATGCCGTGATCTGCCTGACGGATTACAGCGACTTTAGCGCGCGCATCACCCGCCCCGATGTCGAGGTTCATGCCTTGCACAAAGCGCCGGGCATCCGGCCCGACCTTTATGTTGCGCTGTACCGGCTGTTCAAGCGCTTGCGCCCGGACATTGTTCACACCCGCAATCTGGCGACGCTGGAGGCGCAGTTGCCGGCCTGGCTGGCGGGTGTTCCGCTGCGGATACACGGTGAACACGGCCGCGACATGCATGACCTCGACAACACGCGGTCGCGCTATCGTCTGTTGCGCCGCTCCATGAGCCCCTTTATTCATGGCTTCATCGCGCTGTCGCGCGATCTCGAACAGTATCTGGTGCGCGATGTCGGCGTGGCCCCGTCCCGGGTCACGCGCATCAGTAACGGCGTGGACAGTGAACGCTTCGCGCCACGCGCGCGCGGGCCGGGCGATGCCGCGCCGCTGCCGAGTGGTTTCGCCGCGCCGGATGCGCTGCTGATCGGCACTGTCGGTCGCATGGAGGCGGTGAAGGATCCGCTCAATCTGGCGCGGGCGTTTGTGTTTTTGCACGCGCAACGTCCGGATCTCGCGCCGCGCCTGCGCTTGGTGATGATCGGCGCCGG
>JBGPWJ010000198.1:0-5048 GCA_041492115.1 Gammaproteobacteria bacterium | reverse complement strand
GAGTTCTTTGTCGGGCTGCATTTCGAATTGGACACTGCGGTAGATGAGCAGCGCAGCAAACAGGCGGTCAGCCAATGATCGACTCCATTGACCGTGACATCATTCAAGCCACGCAGGCCGGACTGCCACTCACACCGCAGCCCTATCACGCGGTCGCGGCGCAGCTTGTGCTGGAACCTGACGATGTCATGGCGCGCATGCGGCGCATGCAGGACAGCGGCATTATCCGCCGCATCGGCGCCGTGCCCAATCACTACAAGCTTGGCTTCACGGCCAATGGCATGTCGGTGTGGGATGTGCCGGATGAACGCATCGCTGAATTGGGTAGGTTGATCGGCGCGCTCGACGGCGTCAGTCACTGCTACCACCGGCCGCGCTTTCTGCCGGAGTGGCCCTACAACCTGTTCGCCATGGTGCACGGCCGCAGCCGCGCGGATGTGGAACGGCAGGTGCGGCAGATCGCCGCTCTGCTGGGCGAGGATGATCGCGGGCACACGATTCTCTACAGCACGCAGATTCTCAAGAAGACCGGTTTAAGAATCGCGTAACGAGGACATCATGTTCCGCATCAGCCAATACATGCAGGAAATCGCCAACCCGACACCGCTGGCGCCGGCCCGCAAGCCGCCCGGCCCGGTGGTGATCTGGAATCTGATCCGGCGCTGTAACCTGGCCTGCAAGCACTGCTATTCGATTTCCGCCGATCACGACTTCGCCGGCGAGCTGAGTACGCAGGAAGTGTTCACCGTGATGGACGACCTCAAGGCCTTCGGCGTGCCGGTGCTGATCCTTTCCGGCGGCGAACCGCTGCTGCGCCCGGACATCTATGACATTTCGAAACGCGCCAAGGCCATGGGCTTTTATGTTGGCCTGTCGACCAACGGCGCGCTGATAGACAAGACCAACATCGCCGCCATCGCCGCCGTCGGTTATGACTACGTCGGCATCAGCATCGACGGCCTGCGCGACACGCACGACCGCTTCCGCCGCAAGGTCGGCGCCTTCGACGCCTCGATGGCCGGCATTCGCCTGTGCCGCGACCACGGCATCAAGGTCGGCCTGCGCTTCACCATGACGCAGGATAACTACAACGAATTGCCTGATCTGCTGCGCCTGATGGAAGCCGAGGACGTCGACAAGTTTTATCTCTCGCACTTGAACTACGCCGGCCGCGGCAACCGCAACCGCAAAGACGATACCGTGCATGCCATGACGCGCGCCGCCATGGACCTGCTGTTCGACACCTGCTGGAACGATGTGCAGTCCGGCCGGCACCGCGAGTTCGTCACCGGCAACAATGACGCCGACGGCGTCTACCTGCTGTTCTGGGTGCAGCAGCACTTCCCGCATCTGGTCGATCACCTGCGCGCCAAGCTGGCACAGTGGGGCGGCAACTCCTCGGGCGTGAATATTGCCAACATCGACAATCTCGGCGTGGTGCACCCCGATACCTTCTGGTGGCATTACCCGCTCGGCAATGTCCGCGAGCGGCCGTTCTCGGCGATCTGGCCGGATGTCTCCGATCCGCTGATGGCCGGATTGAAATCGAAGCCACGCCCGCTTAAAGGCCGCTGCGGTGCCTGCCAGTACCTCGACATCTGCGGTGGTAACACCCGTGTGCGCGCGCACCAGCTCACCGGCGATGCCTGGGCGGAAGATCCGGCGTGTTATCTCAGCGATGAGGAGATTGGTGTTGAGTCCGGTGCTGAACGTTTGACTGTCACCCCGTACAGGCGGCCGATGAAAGTTGATTCGGTGCGCTGACAGGGAGTCTCTAAATAGATCCACCGGTATAAGAAAGCAAGTCCCCGGACCCTTCGCGCTTCGCGCTCTTCCCTGCGGGAGAGGGCCAGGGTGAGGGGAATCAATCCACTGCTTCATATCCCCTTCATTGCCTCCACTCAAATAAATGGCAACAACATGGCCTTATCAAAAACAGCACTCACATTCATTCGAGTTCATTTGCGGCTCTTACTGCTTTCCACAACAGTACTCCTGTCTCAATTTGGCCCATTCGCACTAGCAGCCACAGACAACACAACAGCCTCTCTGTTCGCGCAGCACTGCGCGCAATGCCACGGCACTGACAGACTCGGCGGCACAGGGCCCGCGTTGCTGCCCGAGAACCTCGAGCGCTTGAAGCCGGCGGGTGCGGTGAAGACTATCGCTGAAGGCCGCGCCGCAACGCAGATGCCGGCCTTCGCCGGCAAGGTGACGCAGCAACAGATCCAGGCGCTGGCGGATTACATTTACACGCCGCCGGCGCAGGAACCGCGCTGGGGCTTGGCCGAGATCAACGCCTCGCGTGTGATTCACTTCAAGCCGGGCACGCTGGGCGACAAGCCGGTCTACAAGGCCGACCCGCTGAATCTGTTTCTGGTTGTTGAGCAGGGCGATCATCACGCCACTGTCCTGGACGGTGACAAGCTGGAGCCCATCACACGCTTCGCCACACGCTATGCATTGCACGGCGGACCGAAGTATTCGCCGGACGGCCGCTACGTTTACCTGTGCTCGCGCGACGGCTGGATCAGCAAGTTCGACATGTACAACCTGAAGACCGTCGCCGAGATCCGCGCCGGAATCAACACGCGCAACCTGGCGGTGTCCGGCGACGGCAAGATACTCATGGCGGGCAATTACCTGCCACACACACTGGTTGCTTTGTCGGCCGACGATCTCTCGATCTTGAAGATCATTCCGGTGCAGGATGACAAAGGCACCGGCTCACGTGTCAGCGCCGTGTACACAGCGCCGCCGCGCCACAGTTTCATCGCGGCGTTGAAAGACATCCCCGAGGTCTGGGAAATACCCTACGACGATCAGCATGAACCGATCTATCCCGGCCTGGTGCACGATTACCAAATGGGCGAGGGGCTGGTGGCGAAGGGTCCGTTTCCGGTGCGGCGCATTCATCTCGATGCCTACCTGGATGATTTCTTCTTCGACCAAGGTTACAAGAACCTGATCGGCGCCTCACGCGATGGCGGCCAGGGACAAGTGGTGAGTCTGATCGTCGGCCGCAAGATCGCCGCCATCGATCTGCCGGGGATGCCGCACCTCGGCTCCGGTATCACCTTCGATTATCACGGCCATCGGGTGCTGGCCACACCGAATATAAAAGAGTCCGTGGTCAGCGTTATCGACATGACCGATTGGAAGACCATCAAGCGCATCGACACGCTGGGCCCCGGCTTCTTCATGCGCAGCAACGAGCAAACACCTTACGCCTGGGTCGATGGCATGCTCGGCAAACGCCGCGACACCGTGCAGCTGATCGACAAGAACACGCTCGCCATCGTCAAGGAACTCACGCCCGCGCCCGGCAAGGCCGCCGCGCATGTCGAGTTTGACCGCCGCGGACGTTACGCCCTGCTCAGCATCATGGAGATGGCACCGGATGGTGCGCTTGTTGTCTACGATGCCAAGACATTAAAAGAAGTGAAGCGTATCCCGATGAACAAGCCGATCGGCAAGTACAACGTATGGAACAAGATTCATTATGAGGAAGGGACGAGTCATTGAGGCGAGCTCTGATTTATTCGTCTCTGGAAATGAAAGTCCCCTCTCCCCGCGGGAGAGGGCCAGGGTGAGGGGAATCAATTTGGCGAATAAATGTAGGGTGTGTTAGCGGCGCAGCCGCGTGACCCACCAAGCAGCGGCGGTAGCCACTTCAATCTCGCCGTGGCGGTTTATGGCGCTGCGCGCCTAATCTGTAGTAACTCAGACGCGAGCTATGACAGAAATTGTCTAGCAAGTTCGGTTCAAAGCGCAGTCCTGAATGTCTCAGTACGGCCAAAACCTGCCGGTCGCGAACCACCAGAACCTTTCATTCGCGAATACCGAAGCGGACGCTCCTTGGGACACTCCACTAATGCGGCCGGGTTGCGCCGTTCAAATAAACAGAGCTAGCTCTCTCGGCATCGTCAAATCAGTGCTGAGTCTCCTGCAATTCCTGTTACGCAGCCTGGACAGTGTCTAAGGCAAGTGGAAACTGGTGTCGTTGGCTTGGAATCTGAAGCGGATGTACGCGCTGGCGGGTTAACTCCCGCCACAGGCGTGATTAATTCGTCTATCAGGTGCAAAAAAAGATGGAACCCCAGCGAGAAATATTCTCTATCGGCAGGCGAACACTCTCGATCCGATCGGTAAGTCCGACAGGCTCCTAGCGTAATTGTTTGAGAAGGATCTGTGACAATGCGTAGAATTTTCTTTTTGTCTAAAAAAGCGCACAATTTCATTTGACACCGATGTATCACTCACACGGGAGATGACTCAAATGCAGCAATATATAATTGCCGTACTTCGAACCTCTTTTGTTGCCGTTGTTTTTCTGATGGGGAATTCAGCGGGCCATGCTGAAGATGCTGTGCGACCTGGTCTAGGAAAAACAGCTGCATGCGAAAGTTGTCATGGCCCCAAGGGAGCAGCCCCATTGCATGGCCTAATTCCTAAGCTTTGTGGACAAAACCAAGAGTATCTTGAGGCGACGATCATGCAGTTTCAGGACGGTAGACGTCCTCAAACAATCATGCATGAGACAACAAGACAGCTGCCTCCTGACTTGATAAAACAAATTGCCACTTATTTTTCAAACGCATCTTGTACAATTAAGTGATGGGTTTATATTTTCATTGCAAACCGGTCATCATCCCAATAATGCCATCAGAATCCAATGCGGAACCAATAGAGAGGTCCGATTGCCCATCTGAAAAAGGATGAAAGAATACCTAAGAAATCGCAGCTGGAAGAGATCATGGTGAAGTTGTTCATCCAAGAAGGAGCGCAGGAGCGCGACGACCCCCGAGTAGCCGGAGGGCCGGGTGTTTTGTCGGAGTCCACGCGGAGCGTGGGTGGAGACGAAACATCAAGGCAACTGAACCGGCGTCAGTCATTGTGGTAGCCATGGCGAGCGCGAAGTGCGAGTCGCGGCGGACGCAGGACGTCTCGGGCTGCCGTAGGCATACCTGTCACCAATTTTTCGCTCCCGGAATCGGATGGATCCATTCCGGGTTTCGCGAATAAATGGTGACACGCTTTTAAATATT
>JBGPWJ010000127.1:0-7506 GCA_041492115.1 Gammaproteobacteria bacterium | reverse complement strand
CGATGTCGGCCGCATCGTCAGCAAGTTCCTCACTCAGCATTTCACCCAGTACGTGGACTACGATTTCACCGCGCGGCTGGAAGACGATCTCGATGCCGTAGCGCGCGGCGAGAAAGAATGGGTGCCGCTGTTGCGTTCCTTCTGGACGCCGTTCAAAGAACTGGTCGATACCAAGGAAGAGAACGTCAAGCGCAGCGATGTCACCCATGAAGCGATGGACGAGCCCTGCCCGAAATGCGGCAAGGCCTTGTCGATCCGATTGGGCCGGCGTGGCCGCTTCATCGGTTGTGTCTCTTACCCTGAGTGCGATTACACGCGCAACCTGGACGGTGAGCCCGGCAGTTCCAACGAGCCTGAAGTCGTGGAAGGACGCAGCTGTCCGGAGTGCGAGTCACCGCTGATCATCCGCAGCGGCCGCTACGGCAAGTTCATCGGTTGCAGCGCCTATCCGAAGTGCAAATTCATCGAGCCGCTGGAAAAGCCCGCCGACACCGGCGTGCCTTGCCCGAAGTGCAACGAGGGCAGCCTGCTCAAACGCAAATCGCGCTACGGTAAAATCTTCTATTCCTGCGCAACCTACCCGAAGTGCGACTATGCCATCTGGAACGAGCCGCTCAAAGAACCCTGCCCGAGTTGCGGCTGGCCGCTGCTGACCATCAAGACCACCAAACGCCGCGGCACCGAGAAGGTTTGTCCGCAGAAGGAATGCGGGTTCGCCGAGCCGTATTTCGTCACCGACGACGAAGGCGAGGCGCCCAAGCAGGCCGCCGGCGCGGAATAGCGCTGTCACTGCAAGCGCAGCGCTGCCATGCAACAACACGTTACGCTCTATGGCAAAGCCATGCTGGTCGAACTCTCGGCCGCGGCGCAACACGCCTTGCAGGACCGCGCTACGCCCTTGCTCGCCGAGATCCATCTGGTGTTCGGCTGTCTGATCGTCAAACGGGTGCGCTTCAAAGAAGTGATCACCGGTGTCGCGGTCGCGGTTACCGACAAGCTGTTCGTCAATTTCCGCCCGGTGCGTTACCAGAAAAGCTGCCGGCTGGCCGACATCGACGCCGACGAGAATCCCGAGGATTTTCCGCTGGTCGCGGATCGGCGCGGTTATGTGCCGGATCGCCTCACCCTCGATTTTCGCAAAGGCGCGTGGGTCGGTGAGTTCACCTATGACCGTGCCATCGCCGCGCCGCGCTGACCGCGTAACGCAGGTCAGACGCTGGCAGCTGGCGCAGGCCGCCCGCCACGTCAATGCCGGCGGCATCATCGCCTACCCCACCGAAGCCGTGTACGGCCTGGGCTGCGATCCGCGCGACGGCGCCGCGGTGCTGCGTCTACTGGCACTCAAGCAGCGGTCGCTTGCCAAAGGACTGATCCTGATCGCCGCACGCTTCGAAGATTTGCAGCCCTACGTCACCGCACTGCCCGCTGAGACTCGTTCAAAAGTGCGCAAGACTTGGCCCGGTCCTGTGACTTGGCTGCTGCCCGCGCGGCCGGAAGTACCTTATTGGCTGCGCGGGAGTCATGCCGTGCTGGCCGTGCGTGTCACCGCACACCCACTGGCGGCGGCGTTGTGCCGCGCCTGCGGCGGCGTGCTGGTCTCGACCAGTGCCAATATCAGCAACCGCCCGCCGGCGCGCACAGCGCTGGCCGTGCGGCGCTGTTTCGGTGCGGATGTCGATTATGTAATCAGCGGAACACTGGGCGGACTCGACAAGCCCACGCCGATCATCGACGCGCGTAGCGGCAGGGTGGTGCGCGCCACCTGAGCGCCGCGCTATTCCATTGTCAGCGCACTCGTATTATGCTGTTCGCGGAAAGTTGTTGTCATAACAACAAAGCAGCACCGCCCGCGGTATCCGCGCCTTGCGGTGTCGACTATACGATAACTAGAGACCACCTGATGGAATATTCCGATAGCGCCGAACAGGCTGCAGAATACGTGCGCATCGCACTGCCGCTGATGGCGCGGCACGGCGTCCCCGCTCATCCCGTCAACTTCAGCATCTGGTACGAATATGTCTCCGGCCGCAATACCGACCTGAAGCAATCGCTCGACCGGCTGCTCGAAGACGGTCATCCGTTCACGCCGGAAATCCAGAAATCGCTGTATCGGCGCTTTCTCGCCGAAGGCGATGAGGCCGCGCTGGAAGACATGCGCGTCGGGATACGGCGCATGCTCACCGATGCGCTGTCGCAACTGGTCCAGTCCAACGGTCAGGCGCTGCATTACGGGCGCGTGCTGGAAACCTATTCCGGGCATCTGGCCAAGCCGGTCGATCTGGATGAGATGCGCCGCATCGTCAGCATGCTGCTCACCGAAACCAAGACCATGGAATACGCCAACACCCTGCTGGAAGAACGACTCAAGACCACCTCGCGCGAACTCGACACTATCCGCAAGGAGCTGGAACGCGCCAAGCACGAAGCCAGCACCGACACCTTGACCGGTCTGGCGAACCGCAAGGCCTTCAACGAAGAGCTCGCTGAGCGCATCGCGCTGCCCGCGAGCATCGACAACGTGTCCTTGCTGATAGCCGACATCGATTACTTTAAACGCTTCAACGATAACCATGGCCATCTGCTTGGCGACAAATTGCTGCGCTTTGTTTCCAACAGCCTCAAGCAATGCGTGCGCGGCCAGGACCAGGTGGCGCGTTACGGCGGCGAAGAGTTCGCGATCATTCTGCCGGAGACGCCTTTGAAGGGCGCCATGGCTGTCGCGGAGAACATCCGCGCCGCCATCGAAACCCAGCGTCTGCGCAAAAAAGACAGTCAGGAGTCGGTCGGCGCGGTGACACTGTCCATCGGCGTGGCTTGCCTGCGCGCCAGCGATACCGCCGACACCTTCGTGCAGCGCGCCGACATGGCCTTGTACCGCGCCAAGCAAACCGGCCGCAATCGCGTGATGAGTGAAAGCGGGTTGAATAGTTAGGGAAGCACTGATTTATTCGTCACTCAATAAAGTGAATCCCCGTACCCTTCGCGCTACGCGCTTTTCCCTCCGGGAGAGGGAGTGACAGGGTTTCGCTAGATTCATTCTGTTAGGTGCTCTTAGTTTGTCTAAACAATCTGGACGGATTTCAAACCCGCACCAGCTCCGCCCTTGGTGTTATCCTTCCGCGCCATGATCACGAACGACTCCCCCGACATCAACGCCGTGCGGCACTACCTGCTGGATCTGCAACAGCGTATCGCTAGCGCATTGGAGCAGGTCGATGGTCAGAGCCGATTCCGCGAAGACATTTGGGAACGGCCGCAAGGCGGCGGTGGCCGCAGTCGCGTACTGACGGAAGGTGCGCTGTTCGAACAGGCTGGCATTAATTTTTCACACGTCAGCGGCGACATGCTGCCGCCCTCCGCGACCGTGCAGCGCCCGGAGCTGGCCGGCCGTGCCTACCAGGCACTCGGGGTCTCGCTGGTGCTGCACCCGCGCAATCCCTACGTCCCGACCACGCATGCCAATGTGCGGTTCTTCCTCGCCGAGAAACCCGATGCCGCGCCCGTCTGGTGGTTCGGCGGCGGTTTCGATCTGACGCCATACTATGGTTTCGAAGAGGATGCCCGGCATTGGCATCAGACGGCGCGCGCGGCCTGCGCGCCTTTCGGTGCCGACGTCTACCCGCGTTATAAAAAATGGTGCGACGAGTATTTCTTCCTCAAACACCGCAACGAACCGCGCGGCATCGGCGGCTTGTTCTTCGATGACCTCAACGCCGGCGGTTTTAGCCACTGCTTCGCATTCATGCGCAGCGTCGCGGAACATTTCCTGCCTGCTTATCTACCCATCGCCGCACGCCGGTGTGACCTGCCCTACGGTGAGCGCGAGCGTGATTTTCAACTGTACCGGCGCGGTCGTTACGTCGAGTTCAATCTGGTCTACGACCGCGGTACGCTGTTCGGACTGCAATCCGGCGGACGCACCGAATCGATTCTGATGTCGCTGCCGCCGCTGGTGAAGTGGCGTTACGACTGGCAACCCGCGCCGGGCACGCCGGAGGCGGAGCTGTATGAAAAATTTCTGCGACCGCGGGAGTGGGCAGCGGAGTGACGCGGTATCAGGCGGTCTTGCGATCATTTCACTATTCAATCGCCAAAAAAAACCCCACCGCGAGGGTGGGGTCGAAAAACGCTTGTTAGCGTCGGAGGAGTAAGTCGGTCGCGGCGGCTGTTTTGGCCGGCGCACCTTGACTGTGTCATGGACCAGTGTGTTTGAACCGAGCCGTTCAGTATTGAACCCAGTGGCGTATCAGGATTTCCGCTCGTGGCGGACATTCACAACAACGTCAACAAAGGGTCCGGGTCAGTTCATAAGTTAGGTTCAAAAGCACCTCGGTCCATGACACAGACAGGGAGCGTCGTACCTGCTGCGCCTGTTTATGACATCGGCCAGCACACCAGAATCTTTACTGCAAACTGCGATGTGCCGGCCTGCTTTATACATAGCAAACGCGGTGCCAAGTGGTGTTGCGGAGCGGGCCTACCGGCAGGTCCGGCTAACTGGCTGATTCGTATATGGCGGGAAGGAAGGGTCCGATCGCAGCGCCGGACAAACCCGCGCTGCCGTGCCATCGATGTGACGCGCGATGTCGGGAATCCGACCTGAATTGTCACTTGGCCGCGCCCTTTGCGGGCGGCCAGGTGCAAGTGAGGTGGCTACAGGGTGATGGCCTGGTCGATGCCGCCGGCAGCCATCAGGGCCTGGTAGAGGTTGGGGAAGCAGCCGATGCGAAAGCCGTCATGGATGCGGTCCTCAATGCGGCGCAGTTCGCAACATTGATCACAGCCCATCACCAGCATGCCGTTCTTCTTGGCCACCGCAGCGAGACGTTCGGCGGTGGGATTGCCCTCGGTGAGCATGTAGTTATTGTCGACGAAGAAGAACATGCCCACCACCTGCGCGCCGTGCGTGCCGGCCTCCAGTTGCGGAAGAATCATTTTCTCAAGAATGTAGCTGGCGTTGGCGGTGGAGAAAATATAGGCGACTTTCATGCGACAAACCCCTTTGAGTGCCGGGTTGATTAAAATTATTCTGAGGCCGCAGCATACAAGCGATACACCGTTATGACAACAGTTGCGCCGGAGTATTGAGGATTACATAAAGCCCAATAGTACTAAAGTACTAGATCGAAAGGGTCTGACAATAAAATAATTCGTACACGATTACGTGGCTGCGCTCAATGTCACCGCTCAACGCAAGCTGCTGCCACGCACGTCGGCGCTGAACGCGGCGAAGCATTGCGCCAAGGCTTGGCTCAGTCCCTGTGCGGCGGCGAGAGGGGTGCTATCACGGGTCGGAATGTCCGCGCGGTAACTCTTGCTGAACAGGCGATGGCTGTCGGCCGTGCGCTGCAATGTTAGTTCCAGCACGACGTAGGCTTGTGCGCCGGTATTGTCGAGACGTTGCTCGAAGCGTAGCACCGTACCGCTGATCTGATACTCCGACGCTGCGCCGCTCGATGCCAAGGTCACATCGCTTGCAAGGTGCGCAGCGCGCAGGTAATCGGCCAATTGTTCCTGAATCAGGCGTGCCGGACTGTCGGCCCAGTAGTGATAATGATACTGACGCAGTTCCATCGGGGCCTGTGCCGAACTGTACAGCAAGGGGCGCTCGCCATAGATACCGGTCATGTTGATGCGCTGCACGTTGATGCTGGCTGCGAGCGGTGGTGTGACCGCGCCCGGCGCGTCGATCTCGAGACGGTAGTAATGATCCTCCGGCAGCGGCGGCGACGCGCAGGCGGCAAGACCGAAGATCAGCAGCAGGGTTGGCGCAAGTTTACGCATCGCGGTATTCCTCCAACGGGTAACGCTGTCCAGTGTCTCATGGCTTCAGCGGCACGGTGTTCTTGCCGGCATCGCGCGGCGGTGTGGTGCCGAGCAGCAGACTGGGGTTTTGCCGCAACTGGCGGCTCAGTTCATACATATTGCGGCTGGTGCCTTCGGTGTTATGCATGATGGCATCGATGTTGTCCGCGACCAGGTCGAGGGCGTTGCGCAACTGTGTGACCGAAGCGCGCAATTGCGGGGTGCTGTCCTTAAGGAGTGCGCCGCTGTCGGTGAGCAGCTGATCGAGTTGCGCGCGGGTCTTGTTCACATCGCTGGACAGCTGCAGCAGATTGACCGAGGCGGCGTCGGCGTTCTTCAGCAGACGCGAGACATGCTGCTGGTTGTCCTTGTTGAGCAGTTCCTTGAGGGCATCGGCATTGTTGTCCAGCTTGGCCAGCAGGGTCTTGAGGTCCTTGAGCAAGGCCGGCACACGTGTGCCCACTGTGTCGACCAGATGATTGATTTTATCAAGCAGTGGCTTGGCGCCGTTACGGGTCAGGTCGGAGACGTCCGAGGCCACGCCGTTCAAAGCAGAATAGAAGTCACCGCCTTGCAAGCCCTGCAACGTGTCGCCCGGTCGCAGATAATCCTTGCTGGCACCCTGGCGGATATCGATGACGAATTCGGAGAGCAGGCTGAAGGCGGTGATGCGCGCCACGCTATCGCGCGGCATTTTCCATCCCTCCTGCACGGACAGTGTCAGCCGATAGCCGGTCTTACCGCGCGCCTGCTCCGGCTCAATCGCGAGAATGTGGCCCATCGGATAACCTTCAAAACTGACCGGTGCGCTGCGGTTCACACCGGAGATGTTGTCAAAGTAGGCGTAATAGATGTCGGTGTCGCCGCGCGTGCCGGTGAGTCGGAACAGCACCGCCAGCAGCAGGCCGAACATGACGAGTACGAACACGCCCACCGCCAGGTAATTGATGCGATCATTTTTCATCAGGATGCCTTCATTCGATAGCTTCGGTCAGGCGCTGCAGGTATTCGTCCGCGTCGACCGGCACTTCCTCCAGCAAACGATTGAACAGGTGCTGCATGTGTTTATCCTTGGCGGCGCGCACCTCATCGACCGTACCGGTCATCACCACCTGGCCATGATCGAGCATGGTGATGCGGTCGGCGATCTTGAAGGCGCTCTGCAGCTCGTGTGTGACCACCACGATGGTGATGTTCATGGCGCGGCGCAGGCGCAGGATCAGTTCGTCGAGCCCCGCCGACACCACCGGATCAAGGCCGGCCGAGGGTTCGTCGAAGAATAGCAGCTTCGGATCCATGGCGATGGCGCGCGCCACGGCGGCGCGTTTGGCCATGCCGCCGGACAATTCGCTGGGCATGAAATGTTCGAAGCCCGCCAGGTTGACGATCTCGAGTTTCATGCGCGTCATGATCTGGATGGTGTTCTCATCGAGCTGGGTGTGTTCGCGCAGCGGCAGTTGCACATTCTCGCCCACGGTCATGGAGGAAAACAGCGCGCCGCCCTGAAACGTCACGCCGATCTGCTTGCGCAAATCGTTGAGTTCCGAACCCGACATAATGCCGATGTCGTGGCCGAGCAGCAATATCTGTCCCGAACTGGGGCGGCTCAGTCCCAGCATATGGTTGAGCAGCGTGGTTTTGCCCGAGCCGCTGCTGCCCATGATCACCATGATCTCGCCGGGCTGCACCGTGAGATTGATG
>JBGPWJ010000302.1:0-2545 GCA_041492115.1 Gammaproteobacteria bacterium | reverse complement strand
TGAAGGTTCGAGTATCGGCATGAGCAAGGTGATCGACGCCGCGGCGCTGGTCGATGCCTACCGGCTGGCGGCGCGTTATGACAGCTGCGTGATCGCGGAGCGCTGGATCGAAGGCGCGGAATACACGGCCGCGATCCTCGGTCATGACGCCTTGCCGCTGATCCGTTTGCAGACGCCGCACGCGTTCTATGACTACGAGGCCAAGTATCACGCCGATTCGACCCGTTATCTGTGTCCCTGCGGTCTGGACGCCAAACGCGAGACCGCGATACAGAAGCTGGCGCTGCAGGCTTTCGATGCCGTCGGCGCCAGCGGTTGGGGACGGGTGGATATCATGGTCGACGCCAACGGCCAGCCCTGGCTGATCGAAGTCAACACCGTGCCGGGCATGACCGATCACAGCCTGGTGCCAATGGCGGCGCGCGCGGCGGGCATCGCCTTCGATGAGCTGGTGATGCGGATACTTTCTTCCTCAGAGGCTCGACGTGCTGAATAGACGCAAACCGCAAGCGCAACGCCGCAGCGCTGAACCGCCGGTGCAGCGATTTGCCCGGATACCCTGGCGTTGGGTGTTGGGCGCGCTCAGCGCCGTGCTGCTGGTTACCGTCAGTGGCTATGGTGTGCGCTGGCTGCTTGATCCGCACACATTGCCGATTCAGCGCGTGCAGATTTCCGGGCAGTTCCAGCATCTGACCAGCGCGCAGTTGCAGGAGGCGGTGGCCGGCACGGTGGTGGGCGGCTTCTTCACGGTGAATGTGCAGGCGGTGATGCGCGCGGCGCGCACCTTGCCGTGGGTGGACACGGCGTCGGTGCGTCGCGTCTGGCCGGACACGCTGCGGCTTGAAGTCACGGAGCAGGTTCCGGTGGCGCGTTGGGGCGAGCATGACCTGCTGAACCGGCGCGGCGAACGCTTCGCGCCGCCCGCGGACACGTTGCCGAGCGGGCTGCCGCAATTGCAGGGACCGGACGGCCTGGAAGCAACGCTCACCGCCAGTTATTACGAGATGGGCAAGGCACTGGCGCCGGATGGCCTGAAGATCACGCGTCTGATCCAGGACCCGCGCCGCTCCTGGCACGTGGGGCTCGATAACGGCATTGAACTGCGTCTGGGGCATGACAGCGCCTATACGCGCCTGCTGCGCTTTGTGCGCTTGTATCCGAAGGTGCTGGCGACGCGCGCGACCGAGATCGCGACCATCGACTTGCGCTATACCAATGGTTTTGCGGTGGCCTGGAATCATCAGCCGGATAACACCAAGCCCACGCAACAGGGGGGACATACATAACATGTCGAAGAAGACAGAGAAGAACATGATCGTTGGTCTGGATATCGGCACGTCGAAGGTGGTGGCGATCGTCGGCGATATCACGCCGGACGGGCAGATCGAGATCATCGGCATCGGCTCGCATCCGTCGCGCGGCCTGCGCCGAGGCGTGGTGGTGAATATCGAGTCCACGGTGCAGTCGATACAGCGCGCGGTGGAAGAAGCCGAGCTGATGGCCGGCTGCCAGATCCATTCGGTATTCGCAGGCATCGCCGGCAGTCACATTCACAGTCTGAATTCGCACGGCATTGTGGCGATCCGCGATAAAGAGGTCATGGCCAGCGACGTCGAGCGGGTCATCGACGCGGCGCGCGCCGTAGCGATACCGGCCGATCAGAAGATCCTGCATGTGCTGCCGCAGGAATTCATCATCGACAAGCAGGAAGGTATCCATGAGCCGGTCGGCATGTCCGGCGTGCGCCTGGAGGCGCGTGTGCACATGGTCACCGGTTCGGTGAGTGCGGCGCAGAACATTATCAAGTGCGTGCGCCGCTGCGGTCTGGAAGTGGATGACGTGATTCTCGAACAACTGGCGTCGAGCGCCGCAGTGCTTACCGAGGACGAGAAAGACCTGGGTGTGTGCCTGGTCGATATCGGCGGCGGCACCACGGACATCGCGGTGTTCACTGAAGGTTCGATCCGTCACACCGCGGTGATTCCGATTGCCGGCGATCAAGTCACTAAAGACATTTCGGTGGCGCTGCGCACGCCGACGCAGTACGCCGAGGAGATCAAGATCAAGTACGGCTGCTCGCTGACGCAGCTGGCCAGTCCCGAGGAATCCATTGAGGTGCCGGGCGTCGGCGACCGCGGTGCGCGGCGCTTGTCGCGGCATACGCTCGCCGAGGTGATCGAGCCGCGCTATGAAGAACTCTTGCAACTGGTGCAGGCGGAACTGCGCCGCAGCGGTTTCGAGGATCTGGTAGCCGCAGGCTTGGTGCTGACCGGCGGCAGTTCCAAGATGGAAGGCCTGATCGAACTGGCCGAAGAGGTGTTCCACATGCCGGTACGCCTGGGCGTGCCGCAAGGTGTGTCGGGGCTGGTCGATGTGGTGCGCAATCCGATTTATGCCACCGGTGTCGGGCTGCTGCTGTTCGGCTATCAGAGCCGCGGCGATCGCGGCTCCGAACAGCCGGTGGGGCGAGGCTTCAAGGGTATCTGGGATCGTATGAAGGGCTGGTTCCAGGGCAACTTTTAATGCGAATGAACGGGCGATATGA
>JBGPWJ010000053.1:0-12233 GCA_041492115.1 Gammaproteobacteria bacterium | reverse complement strand
TTCGAAGTAACGCGCCGTGAGCAGGAAGAACACGAACATCGCCACCGAATCGTAGTACACCACGCCGCTGCCCTGCACGGTATTCCAGACGCTGCCAGCGAAGGCAAAACCAATGCCCAGCGATACCGGCACGTCCATGCCGGCCTGATGCTGGCGCAGGTCGCGCCAGGCGGCGCGAAAGAACGGCTGCGCGGAATACAGCAGCACCGGTAGCGTCAGTCCCAGACTGAGCCAGTTGAACAACCCGCGGAAGGATGCCTCGATGCCGAAGTAGTCGCCGGCATAGAGTGCCTCGGCGAGCACCATCACCTGCATGCCGAGCACGCCCGCCAGTCCCAGGCGCCGCAATTGCTGTTTGCGTTCGCGCGCGAGGATCTCCTGCTGGCGGTTGGGATCGTAGGGGTGGGCGATGTAACCGATGCGCGTGACAGCTTCCAAAATTTCTGAGAGTTTGATGCGCGTGTTGTCCCACTGGATACGCGCGCGGTGTGTGGCGTAGTTGGCGGAGACTTCCAACACGCCGGGCAATGCGGCAAGGTGACGCTCGTTCAACCACACGCACGCGGCGCAGGTGATGCCTTCCAAAATCAGGCTGGCTTCGCGCACAGGCCCGCTCGTGGTGCGCACGAAGCTTTTTTGAATGTCGGGGTGATCGTAAAGTGCGAGTTGCCGCAATACCTCCGGAACCAGTTCACGGGCGGTTGGGGCGGTCGCGGTGCGGTGGCTGTAGAAAGCGTCCAATCCGGCGTCGACGATGGCGTGCGCCACCGCCGTGCAGCCCAGACAGCACATGGCGCGCGATACGCCTCTGATGACGACTTGGTGATCCACGTCGCGCGGCACAGGCAGGCCGCAATGGAAACAGGTAGTCGGACTCGGGGTGGTGGTAGCGGGCCGTGAGGATGGCGGATCGGAGGGCATGGCGTGATTGTAACGCGCTGTGACGGCGCGGTTAACAAACCTCTGCTCAAATCATCCCTGCGATTATGGGATTCAGAGGTAGGGTGCCCGATCGCGGGTCTGATTCTCGTTACGGAACGGTGCGATGCCCTGCCGAGTCTGCCAGTCCGTCCAGGGCGCCACGCGGTACATGCTATGCTATATGTGTACTCTTTGATGGTGCGTCCCCTCTCCCGGAGGGGGCGTGAGACCTGAGACATGCGACAGATTCTGCTGCGGAGCCCGGTACAGTAATCCCTCCAGAAACGGCACGGTGATCGGCACAGGGTGCATAATGCCTATCAAGAAGACTCAAGAACACATATCAGCATCGAGCAAGGTCAATGGATCGGGTGTACCACAGCGTTCAGCCTGTCACATCGCAGGGTGATATTGCCAAGCCGCGGCGCGGCCTGTCGCGCTGGCTGCCGCGTCGTATCCCCATTGTCTACAAGTTGGCACTGTCGATTGGCACGCTGATCAGTCTCGGCATGATGCTGCTGGGTACCCTCATCATCTATAACCAGACGCAGTTGCTGCAACATCAGATCAAGGATTTCGGCACAACCATTGTCGGTCAGATGGCGGCCTCGGCGCGCGATGCCCTGCTGGCCAACGACACGCTGGCGCTGGAAGTGCTGGCCACCAGTCTGGCCTCCAGTCAGCAGGTGCTGGGCACGGGGCTGTTCGCGAATACCGGTGAGCTGGTCGCGCATGCGGGTATCAATCCATTCATGAGTGGTGCCCCATTCGCTGAACACAGCGCCCGTTACCTCGACAAGGACGCGCACATACTGGAATGGCGTTGGCACGACGCCCAAGCGGAGCCGCTCAACGCGGTGACGTTCATCAGTCCGGTCATGTTCAAGGGTGTCGTGGCCGGACATGCGCTGATCACGCTCAGTCATCAGCAGCTTGACGAGGCGTCGCGGGATGCGACCCGGATGATCGTTGCGGCCACGGTGCTGTTGATCGTCATCGGCACATTGCTGTCGGTGTGGCTTGGGCGGCGCCTGTCGCGGCCCATCTATCGCCTGATGGACGCCAGTCGCGCCATCGATGAGGGCCGCTATCATTATCGCATTCAGGAGCGCCGCAATGACGAAATCGGTCAACTGATGGTGTCGTTCAATACCATGGCCGACGGGTTATTGCGCAAGACCCAGGTGGAAAACGCCTTCTCGCGCTTCATGTCGCCCACGGTCGCGCGCGAGGTGTTGTCCAATCTGGAAACGGTCGAGTTGAGCAGCAAGAAAGTGATTGCCAGCGCGCTGTTCGCCGACATCGTCGGTTTTACCACGATCTCGGAGAATCTTGAGCCGCACGCCGTGGCCTCGATGCTGAATGAATATTTTAATTACTTCTCGCGAGGCGCCGAGCACTATCACGGCCACATCGACAAATTCATGGGCGACTGCGCCATGGTGCTGTTCGGCGTTCCGGATCCGGACGAGGACCATTGCTTCCACGCCATCGCCTGCGCGCTGCTGTTCCAGCGTGTCATCCAACGCGTCAATCAATCACGTGCGGAACGCGGCCTGTTCCCGGTGCAGTTCCGCATCGGTCTCAACTGTGGTGACATGGTGGCAGGCAATATCGGCTCACATGAGCGCATGGAATACACGGTGATCGGTGATTCGGTCAATCTCGCTTCTCGACTGTGCTCGATAGCCGAAGGCGGTCAGATCGTCATCAGCAGCGAGGTTTACCAGATGGCCGGTGTGGAGGAACGTGTCGTGGTGCGCCCGCATCAGTCCATCCAGGTGCGTGGCAAGCGCAAGCCGATCACCACATATCTGGTGGACGGTCTGGTGCCCGAGTATGACGAGCAGCTTGAGCGGCAACTTGAGGCGATGTTCTCGGTCTATGCGTAGCAGGTATTGGTTGGGACTGTTGGCAGTGCTGCTGGCAGGCTGCGCCCAGTTCGCCGGGCCGCGTCCGATCACGCCCGGGCAGATCGATGCCTGGCTTGCCGAGCAGAATTACGGCAGTGCGCTTTCCGCGCTGACGAATATTCCCGACGCTGCACCGCAGCGGGATCTGCTGCTCAGCCGGCGCGAGCAGGTACTGGCTCAGGCGCACGATTATGAAAAGGCCGCGCTGGAGCTGGTGCGCAACAAGGAAGAAGAGCAGGATCTTGCGGCCGCATTCACGGAGCTGCGCATCGCGCTGGCCAATTATCCGCAAAGCGAACTGCTTGCCAATGAACAAAAACGGCTGCTGCCGCAGCAGCAGCATGCGCTGCGCGAGATCAACGATCAGCTGCTGATCACCAGGGTCCAGTATCTTTTCGAAGAGGTGTCGCTCCAGGGCAGGCTGGCGCAGCAGGACCCTGATTTTTCCGTGGCGCGGCTCACGGAGCTGCGCACCGAGCTGGATCGCTCGTCAGGCGAGTTACTGGAATGCGGTCAGCACTCCATGCGCGAGGGCAAGCTGGCGCGCGCCGAACTGTGCCTGACACTGGCCAAGCGTATCCAGGATACCCAGCTGGCGCGCACGGCGCTGACAACACTGGAGCAGCAGCAGGCCCAGCGCAAGAAGGCCACGCGCAGCCGGATCCAGCGCAGCCAGGACAAGAGTAAACGCCAGCAGGTCGAGCAGCTTCTGACCCGTGCCAACGAGGCTGTGGCGCGCGATGATCTGCCGAGCGCGCGCCGGACCCTCGATGAACTGCTGGCACTCGATGCCGCGAACGCCGATGCCCTGACGCTGCATGACGCTGTCAATTCCTCCGTGGCCGCGCGCAGCGAAGAATTGCTGCGGCAGGGCAACCAGCTCTATCGCAGCGGCAACATCGAACAGGCCAAGCGCACCTGGGAGCAAGGCCTGCAGATCGACCCCGAGAACACGCAGCTGCGCGCCAATGTGCAGCGTGCCGAGCGCGTGCTGCAGAATCTGCAGGAGTTGCAGCGCAAGGAGTCGAAGCGCAAATAAGCCGTGTCATGGCGCCTGCCGGAGCCGCCACACCTTGTTTATACTTGAGTCCCTTACTCCGGCTTGGACCTTCTGGAATGTTGACCGAGATCAAAGCATGCTCAATAGAGCGGCTCTAAACTCCCCCCCAACATTATGTTACGTTGAGCACTGTTTGGATCTCGCGCGCTCCCTTGGAGCGCCGGGGATGTGCTCTTTAGCTATACTAAGTTTGCCGGGTGGCTTGAGAGCACCCCAATCGGCAGGGTGACCTGGGTCCGCGAAGCCGTTACAATCGCGCGCCGCGCAGGTCAGCTGCCTGCGGATTATCATCAACGCGAGGACGATTTATGTTCCTACAGCATGTGTGGGGTCTGCTGGCCCACCCCGCCCAGGAATGGCAGGCCATTCACGATGAACGCTGCACCATTGGTACCTGCTATTGCTCGCATGTACTGATGCTGGCCGCCATCCCGGCGGTCTGCGGCTATATCGGTACCACCCAGGTGGGTTGGCAGATCGGCAGCCACGAGGTCACCAAGCTGACCCCCGAAAGCGCCCTGCCGATCGCCGTCCTGTTCTATGTCACCATGCTGGTCGGCGTGTTTACCGTCGGCAAGCTGATGCAATGGATGGGACAAACCTACGGTGCGGAGAAACCGCTGCCGCAGTGCATCGCCTTATCCGCTTACACCGCCACACCCTTGTTCCTGATCGGGCTCACCGCGCTCTATCCGCTGCTCTGGCTGGATATGCTGCTGGGCCTGCCCGCGCTTGCCTACAGCGTCTTCCTTCTTTACACCGGTGTGCCCATCATGATGGAAATTCCGCCGGAACGCGGCTTCCTGTTTTCCACCGCCGTGCTTGGCGTGGGCCTGGTGATGCTGGTCGGCGTGATGGCGGCCTCGGCGATCCTGTGGAGCTGGGGCGTAGGCCCGGTCTTCACGGGCGGTTGAAAGCGCACCTTACGGGTCCACAAATATTTTTTAGACTGTAGCAGCGGGAGGCACATGGCCACTCAAGAAACATACTACGACACTGTCGTCCGCCAATTCGCCATCATGACAATTGTCTGGGGCATCGTCGGCATGCTGGTCGGTGTCTACATCGCCGCTGAATTGACGTGGCCGGTGTTGAACTTCGACATTCCCTACATCAGCTTTGGCCGGCTGCGGCCCTTGCACACCAACGCGGTGATCTTCGCCTTCGGCGGCTCGGCGCTGTTCGCGTGCTCTTATTACGTTGTGCAGCGCACCAGCCACGTGCGCCTGTTCGCGGAGAAACTGGCGGCCTTCACTTTCTGGGGCTGGCAGGCGGTGATCGTCGGCGCAGCCATCACCCTGCCGCTCGGGTATACCTCGTCGAAGGAATACGCCGAACTGGAATGGCCGCTGGATATCCTCATCACTTTGGTCTGGGTAGCCTACGCGATAGTGTTCTTCGGCACATTGGCGAAACGCCGCGTCAAACATATCTATGTCGCCAACTGGTTCTTCGGTGGCTTCATCCTTACCATCGCCGTGCTGCACATCTTCAACAACCTGGAAGTGCCGGTGGGCTGGTTCAAGTCCTATTCGGTTTACGCCGGCGTGCAGGATGCCATGGTGCAGTGGTGGTACGGCCATAACGCAGTGGGCTTCTTCCTCACGGCGGGCTTCCTCGGCATCATGTATTACTTCGTGCCCAAACAGGCTGGCCGACCGGTGTATTCCTATCGCCTGTCGGTAGTGCATTTCTGGGCACTCGTGTTCACCTACATCTGGGCCGGCCCGCATCATCTGCACTACACGGCGCTGCCGGAATGGACCCAATCGCTCGGCATGGTGTTCTCGCTGATCCTGCTGGCGCCGTCCTGGGGCGGCATGATCAACGGCATCATGACGCTGTCGGGTGCGTGGGAGAAACTCCGCACCGACCCCGTGCTGCGCTTCCTGATCGTCTCGATCTCGTTCTACGGCATGTCCACCTTCGAAGGCCCGATGATGGCCATCAAGACGGTGAACGCGCTGTCGCATTACACCGACTGGACCATCGGCCATGTACATTCCGGCGCGCTGGGCTGGGTGGCGATGATCTCGATCGGCGCCATGTACTACCTGATTCCGCGCCTGTTCGGCCGTCAAATCTACAAGCTCGCCCTGGTCGAGGTGCATTTCTGGGTCGCCACCATCGGTATCGTGCTGTACATCGTCGCCATGTGGGTGGCGGGCGTCATGCAGGGCCTGATGTGGCGCGCGGTGAACACCGACGGCACGCTCACCTACTCGTTCGTGGAAGGCGTGCAGGCCATGCACCCGTTCTACATGGTGCGCTTACTGGGCGGTGTGTTCTTCCTCGCCGGCATGCTGGTGATGGCCTACAACCTGTGGAAGACCATCGCCGGCGCCAAGCCTGTCTTGACCGCGATCCCCGCACCCGCACATTGAGGTATAAGCAATGTCTGGACATGAAAAAGTTGAAACCAATCTTGGCCTGATGATCCTGCTGGTAGTGCTGGTGATGAGCATCGGCGGTCTGGTGGAGATCGTGCCGCTGTTCTTCATGAAGTCGACCACACAACCGGTTGAGGGACTGAAACCCTACACGGCCTTGCAGCTGACCGGGCGCGATATCTACATCCGCGAAGGCTGCAGCGTCTGCCATTCGCAGATGATCCGTCCGTTCCGCGCCGAGACCGAGCGCTACGGTCATTACTCGGTGGCCGGCGAGTTTGTCTACGACCGGCCGTTCCTGTGGGGCTCCAAACGCACCGGTCCGGATCTGCACCGCGTCGGCGGCCGCTACAGCGACGACTGGCATCGCGCGCACCTGATGAATCCGCGTGACGTGGTGCCCGAGTCGATCATGCCCGGCTTCCCGTGGCTGGCCACAACGCCGGCGGACGCCTCGAACATTCAGCGCAAGCTGAAGGCGTTGCGCTGGTTGGGTCATCCCTACAGCGACGCGGATATCGACAATGCGCCCAAGGCGCTGGAAGGAAAAACCGAGATGGATGCCCTGATCGACTATCTGCAGAATCTTGGTACGGCCATCAAGACCCGGAGGTAATCATGATCGCAATCACAATGCACATCATCTGGACCATCGTTGCCTTGATCCTGTTCGTCGGCATCGTGATCTGGGCCTGGAGCGGCAAACGCAAGCAGGAGTTCGATGTGTTGGCGCATCTGCCGCTGGAAGACGATAAGCCCGTTGTGCCTGTTTCCAAACCATGAGCCGGTACGAAACAATCGCGGTGGCCCGCAAACGAGGTTTCCATGTTTGATTTTACAAGTCCATTCTGGAATCTGTTCATCACCATCACGGTGGTGCTGAGCTTCGTCGGCATCGTGATGCTGATCCGCTGGATGTCCGTGCGCAAGAAACATCAGCCCGGCGTACCGGTCGAGCCGATGGGTCATGTCTGGGATGGCGATCTGCAGGAACTCAACAACCCGCTGCCCGGCTGGTGGCTGATGCTGTTCTACATCACGCTGGTATTCGGCGCGGTGTACCTGGTGTTGTATCCCGGGCTGGGGACTTATCGCGGCCTGCTCAACGAGACTATGGCGGGACATTACGCCGCCGAAATGAAGAACGCGGACAGCCAGTACGGTCCGCTGTTCGCCAAGTATCAGAAGATCGACATCCCGACCCTGGCGCGCGACGAGAACGCGGTCAAAACCGGCCGGCGGCTGTTCCTCACCTATTGCATGGTGTGCCATGGCTCCGATGCCGGCGGCGGTCCGGGCTTCCCGAATCTGCGCGATCAGGATTGGCTGTACGGCGGCAAGCCGGAAGAAATAGAGGCCACCATCAACGACGGCCGCAACGGTGTGATGCCGGCCTGGATCGATGCGCTCGGCAAAGACGGCGTCGCCACGGTGGCCGCCTATGTGCGCAGTCTATCCGGTCACGAGGTCGACAATGTGACCGCCACCAAGGGCAAGGCCATCTTCGACGCGAACTGCGTGGCCTGTCATGGTCCGGACGCCAAAGGCAATCATGCTATGGGCGCGCCCAATCTCACCGATCGGACCTGGTTGTATGGCGGCACGCTCACCACCGTGATGCGCACTATAGAGCATGGACGGCAGGGACATATGCCGGCGCACCGCGAGTTTCTCGGCGAGGCCAAGGCGCATCTGCTGGCGGCCTATGTCTACAGCTTGTCGCAGGAACAGGAAGGTCGTTGAGGTTTTCTTTAAGGAAGATTCGACTCCCAAAGAGAAAGTCCCCGGACCCTTCGCGCTTCGCGCTCTTCCCTACGGGAGAGGGCCAGGGTGAGGGGAATCAATACAGTGCCACACACTTTCCCCTCACCCCAACCCTCTCCCTGTGGGAGAGGGGGTGTTGAGAGACTCCTTAATACTTTAGAATGTGATCCATGTCAGTCAGCAAGACCCAACGCATCATCTCGGTACTCTGGCCATCCTTCCTCACGGCGGGTTTGGCAACTACCTTGTTCTTTACCGCCTTCGATCCGCAGGAGTTGCTCAGTCAGACACGCTACGCCGAAGCCAGCCGACTCGGCGTCTACACGGTGGGATTTTTTCTGTTCTGGCTGCTGACCGCCTCCTCCTGCATGCTGACCTGTTATTTCGCGCGGCCCTGCGAGAACCGTCAGGGATAATTGCGGCCCGCCTGGTCAGTGAGGACAGATTTGCAATCTGTCCCCAAGTCGAAATCAATTCCCAAGTCGTAACGCCATCGGTACCCACATGAGCAACACCTCAGCACGCAACAAGACCAGCGCCCCGACCGTGGAGCCGGAATCGCTGTACGCCAAGCACCAGAAAATCTACCCGCGCGAAGTGCATGGCCTGTTCGCGTTCTGGCGTGCCGCCGGCGTATTTGTGTTGCTGGGCCTCTTCTACATCGTGCCTTGGCTTGATTGGGGCGGCCGCCAAGCCGTGCTGCTCGATCTGCCGGAGCGCAAGTTCTACATCTTCGGTCTGACCTTCTGGCCGCAGGATTTCTTTTACTTCGCCGTGCTGCTGATCGTTGCGGCGCTGTCGCTGTTCTTCTTCACGGCACTGGCGGGGCGCATGTGGTGCGGATATGCCTGCCCGCAAACGGTCTGGACGGAATTGTTCCTGTGGATCGAACGCAAAATCGAAGGCGACCGGTCGCGGCAGATGAAGCTCGCCAAGGCCCCGTGGACGCCGCGCAAGATCGCCATCAAAGGCAGCAAGCAACTGGTCTGGCTGCTGCTGTCGGCTTTTACCGGCTTCACCTTCGTCGGCTTTTTCACGCCGATCCGCGGCCTAACCGAAAACATCCTGCACCTCGGCCTGGGACCGTGGGAAACCTTCTGGATCATCTTCTACAGTGTCGCCACCTATGGCAACGCCGGCTTCCTGCGCGAACAGGTATGCTTGTATATGTGCCCCTATGCGCGCTTCCAGAGCGCGATGTTCGACAAGAACACCCTGATCATCTCCTATGATCCGGCGCGTGGCGAACCGCGCGGCTCGCGTGCCAAGGGCGTGGATTACAAGGCGGCCGGGCTAGGCCATTGCATCGACTGCACGATGTGCGTGCAGGTCTGTCCGACCGGTATCGACATCCGCAACGGTCTGCAATACCAGTGCATCAGTTGCTCGGCGTGCATCGACGTCTGCGATGACGTCATGGACAAGATGAACTACCCGCGCGGTCTGATCCGCTACACCACCGAGAATGCCCTGCAAGGCAAGAAGGTGCACATTCTGCGGCCGCGGGTGATCATCTATGCCACCATTCTGGTGCTGCTGCTGCTCAGTCTGGGTATCGCCATCAGTCAGCGCGTGGCGCTGGAACTGGACGTGATCCGGGACCGCAACAGCCTGTACCGCGAAACCGATGACAATGGCATAGAGAATATTTACACTCTGAAGATCATCAACATGGATGAGCACGCGCACGAATACACCCTTGATGCGCAAGGTATACCCGGCTTGCACGTGAGCCTCGATGAAGGCTTGCGCGTCGGACCGGGCGAGGTGCGGGAACTTGGCGTGCGTGTGCATGTCAATGAAGATACCTTGCACGAGCGCAGCACGAAGATTACCTTCCACCTGCAGGCCAAGGATGATCCGCGCCTCGATGCCGTCAAGAATGCCCGCTTCATGGGGCCACAACCGGAACGGGAAAAGACTGATGAACACCATGACTGATAGCACGCCCTGGTACCGCCAGCCGCTGGTATGGATGCTGATCATGCTGCCGGCAACGGTGGTGGTCGCCAGCTTCATCACCTTGTACCTGGCCATCCGCAGCGACGACGGCCTGGTCGAGGATGACTACTATCAGCGCGGCAAGGAGATCAACCGCGTGCTGGACCGCGATCATGCGGCGCAGCGTTACGGGCTGCAGGCTCAGATTACTGTGGATCACGCGCAGCGCAAAGTCGAACTGCGACTGCATGCCACGGCAACGGCATTCACCACGCCACCGGAACGACTGGAACTCAAATTACTGCACGCCACCCGCGCCGGCCTGGATCAAACTGTGAATCTGGTGCGCATGCCCGATGGACGCTATGAAGGCGTCTTGCCGGCGCTGGCGCAGGGCCGCTGGTATCTGCAACTCGCCGCCGACGACTGGCGCCTGAATGGTGAACTGCAAGTTCCCGGCCGTTCCGACATCAGCTTGATCGCGCGCTGATCTAATTGCTTCGTCGCGCGTTACCGGCCATCCGCCGCCACGGCTCGTCGCCGCGAACGCGGCGATGCTTTGGTCAACGCTGCGGCCATGCGCGTCTGCCAGCCGGGACCGCTGGCCTTCCAGCGCGCCAGTGTCTCGGGCGGAATCCGCAGACTGATGGAGACTTTCGCGTCGGGTGATTTCGGCCGACCGCGCGGCTTCATCAGGCGCGCCGCCGCCTGCTTGCCGATGAGCTTGGGCAACACCTCGGCGGCCGGGCGGGCGCGTTTGAAGTCCGCGGTCGTCAGCTCACGAACCTCACCGTCTTCATCAGTTAATCGTTTGCGCCTTGCCATAAATCTTTGCCTCTCTCACATTGGCTTTGCGGAAGCTGATAACCCGGATACCGCTATAGCGAAGCGGGCATCTTCGATAATGTCCGCGCCGGCCCAATCGAAATCCGCCGCCCTAGCGAACGAGAGTCCGCGGCAGGCGACATTCCGCGCATCCTTGGCGGGATCGAAACTGATGTCCATGGGATTAATGTATATGCGTATATACGGAAAATCAAGCCGCTCTTGGCCTGGGCCAGTCCGCCAGTCTGGATAACGCACGCTAAAATAGTAAAGTAGCGTGGGCAAACGGTTTTCGTTTGCCCACGCGGATACATTGCCGGTCCCGAACACGTGGGCAACAAGTTACCAACCCTACTTAGCTCGAAATGTGAGTCCCCTCTCCCTGCGGGAGAGGGCCAGGGTGAGGGAAGTAAACAGATTACTTACTTCCCTCCCAATAGCAGAGGCCAACCATGTCCAAACCCAAACAATTGAGCGGTCCCGATTTCACTCAAGGCTATTCATTGGCCAAGTTGCGCGATGGCGAAATGCTGCTCGGGCACGCCGAGGGCGAACACGTGCTGCTCGCGCGGCGTGGCGATGAGGTGTTTGCCGTCGGCGCGGCGTGTACGCATTACGGCGCGCTGTTGACCAACGGCATCCTGGTCGATGACACGGTGCGCTGTCCGTGGCATCACGCCTGTTTCAGTCTGCGCACGGGCGAGGCCTTGGCGGCGCCGGCATTCAAACCCTTGCCGTGCTGGCAGGTGGAGCGGGACGGCGACACCATTCGCCTCGCCGCGCGCAAACCGGCGCCGCAACCGCGCCTCGCACCGGCGCAGGCGCCGGACTCGATCGTCGTCATCGGCGCGGGCGCCGCCGGGACCGCGGCAGTCGACATGCTGCGCAGGGAAGGTTATCGCGGTGCCATCACACTGATCGGCGCCGAAGCGAATCTGCCGGTCGATCGCCCGAATCTTTCCAAGGACTATCTCGCGGGCAGCATGCCGGAAGACTGGTTGTGGCTGATGCCGGAGGCGTATTACCGCGACAACGACATCGACCTGATCACCGGCGTCGCGGCCACAGCGATCGATCCGGCGAAGCGTCAGGTCAAGCTCGCGGATGGCCGTACGCTCAGCTATGGCGCGTTACTGCTCGCGACCGGCGCCGAGCCGGTGCGCCTCTCGATACCCGGTGCGGATCTGCCGCACGTCCATTACCTGCGCAGTCTGTCCGACAGTCATGCACTCGTCGCTGCCATCGCCAACGCCAAACGCGCCGTCGTGATCGGCGCGAGTTTCATTGGGCTGGAGGCGGCGGCATCGTTGCGCGCGCGGGAGCTTGAGGTGCATGTCGTTGCACCCGACGCGCGACCGTTGGAGCGCATCCTGGGAACGGAGATCGGCGACCTGATCCGCAACCTGCACGAGAAGACGC